>JAFAQI010000253.1 GCA_019246495.1 Frankiales bacterium
GCCGCCCTGCCCGGTCATCGCCTGGGTGGCGGTCATGTAGACCGCGTCGACGTCGGGTCGCTCCTCGCGGTCGACTTTGATGCAGACGAAGTGCTCGTTGACGTACGACGCGACGTGCGCGTCCTCGAACGACTCGTGCGCCATGACATGGCACCAGTGACAGGCGGCATAGCCCACCGACAACAGGATGGGCACGCCGCGCTCGCGCGCCGCCGCGAACGCCTCGTCGCACCACGGCCACCAGTCGACCGGGTTGTCCTTGTGCTGAAGGAGGTACGGACTCGTCGCGTCGGCGAGGCGGTTGGGCACAACGCCGAGCCTGTCATGGCCATCGCGGCGATAGCGTCCGGCCATGGCAACACCGAACGAGCCGGACTTCGCCGGTCACATCGGCCGGACCCACCACGACTCGATGCCGTGGTGGCCGGACCCACCGTCCGGACTCGGTGGGCCGAACGTGGTGCTCGTCGTGCTCGACGACACCGGCTTCGCGCACTTCGGCTGTTACGGCTCGGAGCTCGCAACGCCGACGATCGACCGGCTTGCCGGCAACGGGCTGCGTTATACGGGCTTTCACACCACCGCGCTCTGCTCGCCATCGCGGGCGGCGTTGCTCACCGGACGCAACCCACACGCCGTCGGCATGCGAGGCGTGTCGAACTGGAACACCGGCTACCCCCACATGCGCGGCGGAATCAGCCCGCGGGCTGCGACTGTCGCGGAGCTGCTCCGCGCGCATGGCTACGCGACGTACGCCGCGGGCAAGTGGCATCTCGCGCCGATGGAGGAAACATCGGCGGCCGGACCCCATCACAACTGGCCGGTGCAGAAGGGCTTCGACCGCTTCTACGGTTTCCTGCAGGGCGAGACCGACCAGTTCTACCCGGAGCTGACAAGCGACAACGGGCATGTTGACCCGCCACGGCGACCGGACGACGGCTATCACGTGTCGGAGGACGTCGTCGACAAGGCGATCGGCTGGGTCAACGACCTGCACTCGATCCGGCCCGACCGGCCGTTCTTCCTCTATCTCGCCTTCGGTGCCACGCACGCGCCACACCAAGCACCCGCTGAATATCTGGCGCGATGGCGCGGTCGATTCGACGACGGCTACGACGCGGCACGCGAGCGATGGTTCGCCCGACAGCTCGAGCTCGGCGTCGTACCGGCTGGGACGACGCTTGCCCCCCGCAACCCCGGCGTGCCCGCGTGGGAGGACCTCACCACCAACCAGCAGAAGTTCGCTGCGCGACTGCAAGAGGCGTTCGCCGCGATGCTCGAACACACCGACGCGCAGCTCGGGCGCCTCGTTGCGTTTCTCGAGCAACGCCAGCTGCTTGAGGACACGCTGCTGCTCGTGCTGTCGGACAACGGCGCCTCCCGCGAAGGTGGCCCGTACGGCGTGATGGACGAGTGGAGCTTCTTCAACGCGATGTGGGAAGACGTCGACGACATCGTCGATCGACGCCTCGAGGACATCGGCGGACCGCACTCGCACTCGAACTATCCGTGGGGCTGGGCGCAGGCCGGAAACTCCCCGCTGCGCTGGTACAAGCAGAACACCTACGGCGGTGGCGTTCGTGATCCGCTGGTCGTGCACTGGCCGCGGGGCATCGCGGCCCGCGGCGAGCTGCGCCCCCAGTTCTGTCACGCGGTCGACATCACCCCGACGATCCTCGACGTCACCGGCGCGGCCTGGCAGGAGCGGACGAACGGCGTGCCGCAGATCCCTCTGCACGGAGCCTCGATTCGACAGACGTTCGACGACGCGACAGCGCCGGCGCAGCGCTCGGTGCAGTACTTCGAGCAGATGGGCCATCGCGGTTTGTGGGCCGACGGCTGGAAGATCACCACCTACCACCAGCCCGGCCAGCCGTTCGGCGACGACGAGTGGGCGCTCTTCCATCTCGACGAGGACTTCTCCGAGTGCCACGACCTTGCCGCCGCGGAGCCCGACCGGCTACGGGAGCTGATCGACCAGTGGTGGGTCGAGGCCGGTGCCCACGGAGTGCTGCCACTCGACGACCGCACGATCGAGCTCTTCGGCGGAACGCCGCGCCCGGGCACCGTCCACGCTCGCGGCGACTACGTGTACTACCCGCCGCTCACCCACGTCCCCGCTGACGCCTGCCCGCCCCTCGGCGGCCGGCCGTGGACGCTCACTGCCATCGTTCGCGCGGGTGACGCGCCGGTCGAGGGAGTGCTATATGCCCGCGGCGGTCACAACGTGGGACATGTCTTCTTCGTGCAGGACGGCTCATTGCACTTCGACTACAACGCGCTCGGCACGCATCACCGAGTCAGTGCGCCCGTGGACCTGACGACCGGCCGACACGAGCTGTTCGCGCGCTTCGACCGCGACTCCCCCACCGCGCGCCTGACCATTGGCTGCGACGGCACCGACCTCGCGAGTGTCGAGGTGCCGACGATCGTGCGCATCCTCGGCTCGACCGGCATGGACCTCGGTCGCAATGCGCTGTCCCCCGTCGTCGACGACTACGACCCACCGTTCCCGTTCACTGGCGAGATCGAACGCGTGACGTTCTCGATCCGCCGACGCAGGGAGCCCGCCGACGTTGCAGCGACGGCGCGCGCCGAGCTCGCCCGCGAGTGACCCGCGCCGTCACCCGACGTCGAGCGCCAGTCAGGGCTCGATGGATTGTTGCTCTCGTTGTTGCGATCGTGACGGCCGGCTGCACGGGGTCCGCGAGCCATCACGCCCACCAGTCGGTGGCCCGTACGCCGTCGAAATCCACCGCCGACTTCCGGGCAGTCACCCCGCCGTCGCTTCATCTCCCTGGGGGATTTCACATCGAGGCAGCGCTCCGGTTCGCGCGGCTTCGAACGGACCTCCTGACGCTGCGCGGAAACTCCTTGTTCTGGTTCGACCACCGGACTTCGGAAGACACCTCCGGGTTGTCGACGTATCACCGGATCGAGCGGTTGGACCTGCGCACGCTCAAACTGACGACGGTCTTCCAGAGCAAGACGCCGTTGACCGGCTTCGAGACGTGGCCGCATGGCCTGGTGGTTGCCGAATATCTGCCCAGCAGAGGCGTCGGATGTGCCCCACAGTGCGTACAGGCGGTCGTGGGAGTCATCGACCTTCAGCGGCAGCCACCGACACACCAGGTGGTCGCACGCTCAGACCCTCAACCGCTCGCGAGCGCTGCCGGGATTGGGCTGCTCGCGTGGCCACGCGGGGTGATCTTCCAGTTGGTTCAGCATGGCCGGCATGTGTTGGAGACGTGGCGCTGGCGAACAGGAAGCGTCGCGGCGGTGCGTTCGGATCGAGTGGAGTCGATCGACTTCGATGCCGTAGGCGACGTTCTGGTCGGACAACATGTCGGCTCCCGCGGATTGTGGGCCGCGTCCCTGACCCGTAAGCCCCCACCGGAACTGCCGCTAGCGGCCAGGACTCGAGGGCTGCTCGGAGCGACTCAGGGTTCGCGACTCATCTGGGCCGAGCAACCCGGCACTGGGACGAGGGAGACCGCCTACGCGACCATCCTTCGGAAGCACAGATTCGGCCGACCGAAGAAGCTTTTCGCTAGCGAGATCTACGTGCTGCAACCGCTGGGCCGCTGCCTGCTCGCCCTGCGCAGCCCCTCCGGACTCTTCGCTGCCGACTCCTGTGAGGCAGTTGCGCCGATGTCCCGGCTGTTGACCGCCGATCAATCGAGCGTCATCTACAACCCGGCCCGCTTCGCCGCACAACCCGGTCGGCTGGTCTTCGCGCTGGCACCGGGCCGGACGCAGGGATCGGAAACCCTCGTCATCCTCCGAACGCCGGCTGTCTGACCGGCGGAGTCACCCGACATCGAGCTGCCAGTGCCACCAGCGGTCGATGACGCGAAAGCCCATGGCCTCGTTGATGGCGATCATGTGCGTGTTGGCCTCCGCATTCCACGTGCTGACGTGCGCGACGGTCGGGACCGCCGCACGCAGCTGGAGGTGGTTCGCCGCCTTGACGAGCAGGCCGAGCCGATGTCCCCGATGCTCGGGCGCGACGATCGTGTCCCACTGGAAGGCGACGGTCGGCTGGCGCGGGTCGGTGCCCAGCTCGGTGAAGCCGACGATGCGTCCTGAGGCGTCGTGCCGAACTGCGGTCGCCACGCGGATCTGTCCGCGCTGCTCGATCGCGCGCTCCTTCTCGGCGTAACGGTCCGCGTCCCAGCGTTCGGGTTCCCACTCCCGCTCGCCTGACGGCGGATCGGTCGACATTCGGGCCATCAGCGCCGCGAGATCGTCGTACATCGCGGGGTCGCTGCGGCCGACCCACTGCTCGAGGCTGTAGCCGACTGCATCCGCGGCTGCTTGCTCCTGAAGCCGGCCTACGTCGTCGTCGGGGACGTCAGCGACCGACAGCACCCGCCGGATCTCGGTCAGGACCGGACGAGCCCCGAACGACCGGGCGAGGCCCGCCCCGGCACCGCTCGGGTCGGACGGCTCGGTCCGGCCGAACGTCTCGAAGAACAGCCGCGATCGGCCGAGCTCGCCGACCCGGTCGACGACGTGTTGAGCAAGGACGCGCCCGAACCCGTGACCACGAAACGTCGGCAGCACCCGCGCATCGACCTCAGCGCCGGTCAGGTTGTCGTGCTGCGGCAGGTGGATGTCCGCCGTGGCCACCGCCTCGCCGTCCGCAAGCAAGGCCCAGAACTCGACGACCTCGCCGGAGACCGGTCCGTCGAGGAACGGCAGCAGCGACTCGACCGGATCGGCGGGAAGGCCGACATGGTCGTGCGCGTCCGACACGGCCCCGACTGCCTGCCACTTCCGCAGACTCGTCGCGTCGGCCGCTCGGCGTAGCGCAGGACCCGTCACGTCGTTGTCCTAGCGCGCCGGTGCAGATCCGGCCAGCGAATTAGCCGTGACAGGGTGACGGGCGTGAAGCGCCCAGCCCTTGCCGCGACCGGCCTCGCGGTCGCACTCGTCGCGATACCGACCACCACCAGCAGCGCCGGCCCATCGACCGACAGTCCACCGAGTGAGCACCTGGCCGCGCGCACCGTGCTGCCACCGGGAGAGAGCGGGTTCTTCTCGTCCGCTGCGCAAGCGAAGTACGAGGCCGACGGTGATCCCTCCGACTTCGGCCCGCACGTCGACGACCAGCGCGGCATCTATTGGTCCAACCGGTCGAAGGACGCCGGCTTCGCCACTCCACAGGGAACTGCGGCGACTCCCAGTGCAGGTGTCCGCATCTATCGCGACGCTGCCGGAGTGCCTCTTGTCTACGGCAACAACGGCTACGACGTCTGGTACGGCGCCGGCTACGCCGCAGCGACCGACCGGCTCTTCGAGATCGATGCGATCCGCCGCACCGCCCAGGGCACCCTGGCGGAGCTCACCGGCCCCGGCGGCGTTCCGGCCGACCTTCAGGAACGCACGCTCACCTACACCAAGGGCGAGTACGACCGGATGCTCGCGCGACTCTCGTCCCGCGGGCAGACGGCGATCCGCGCCTATGCCGCAGGCGTCGAGCAACGGATCACCGAGGCGCGGAGTGATCCGTCGCTCCTGCCGGCGGAGTATCAGGTGCTGCAGACGACACCGGCCGACTGGTCGGTCGAGGACACGATGGCGGCCGGCGTCTTCATCACCCGTGACGTCGCCGCGCAAGGTGGACTCGAGATGGCGAACGTCGCGTCGCTGCGCGAACTGCAGAAGCGCGACGGCCGCTCGCGCGGACTGGCGGAGTTCGACCAGCTGTTCCCTGATGACAACCCGAACGCGTTGGTGACGGTGACCGGCCGGCGGTTCTCCAACACGACGCCGCGTCACTTGTCTGCTGCGCAACGGCTTACCGACTTCCGGCACGCCGCGGCGTACGCACGGCGGGTCCCGCTGTCGCTCGCGAACGGCGCGGGGACCGGTGCCGCGCCCGCTCCGAAGACCGGTGCGACGACCGGCGGCCCGGTGGCGCACGCGGCCGCGGTGCGCCACGCCGTGCGGCGGCTCGAGCAGTGGCGCCATGGCTTGCACGGTGGGTCGTTCGCCTATGCCGTCAGCGGACGTCGTACGGCGACCGGGCACGCGATGCTCGTCTCGAACCCGCAGCTCGACTACTCCTACCCGTCGCTGCTGTGGGAGCTCGAGGTGCACGGCGGCGGATACGACGCGCGCGGCGTCGGCGTACCGGGCATCCCGACCGTCGGCATCGGGCACACGGCCGACGTTGCCTGGGGGCTGACGACCGGTTACTCGAAGACGATCGACAGCTACATCGAGACCACCCGACCCAACCCGAAGTCCGGCAAGCCGGCGCAGTATCGGCATCGCGGCCGGTGGGTCGACGAGTCGTGCCGCACGGCGACGATCCACTACCGACAGTCGGTGAACGGCGTGCCGGTGGGACCGCCGTCGTTCTCGCACGACTACCGCATCTGCCGCACAGTGCACGGGCCGATCGTCGCGACGACGCGCGACGGACGGCATGCGCGCTCGGTCGACTACGCGCAGTGGATGCACGACGTCGACACGGTGGAAGGAATCCTGCGGTGGGACCGCGCGAAGTCGCTCGCCGACGTGGCCGCCGGGGTGCGGCACGTCGCGTGGAACGAGAACATCGTCGCCGCCGACTCGCACGGCAACATCGGCTACTGGCATCCCGGGCGCTACCTGCGTCGCGCCGCGGGTGTCGACCAGAGGTTCCCTCTCGACGGCCGTGGTGCGCAGGACCCGCGCGGGTTCCTGCCCTATCGAGAGATGCCGCACGTCGTGAATCCGGCGGCCGGGTTCGTCGCGAACTGGAACACGAAACCGGCACACGGCTGGGTCGACGGCGACCTGTCGGGAAGCAACACGCGCCCGGGCGGCCCCGCCAACCGAGTGCGGGTGATCCGCGGGCTGCTGACCAGCGCGCATCACCTGACGTTGCAAGGGCTGATGCGCGTCGATACGCGCATCGGCGAGAGCGACATGCGCGCCCCGGCGTACCTCCCGGCGATGCTGCGGCTGCGCGGCGCGGGCGGCCTGTCGGCGATGGAGCGGCACGTGATCCGGTTGCTCGCGCACTGGGACGGCCGCGCGTATGCGCCGGGAGGGCGCGGTGGCTCCTCGCCGTGGGGCACGGCGGCTGCCGACGTGACCGACGGGCCAGCGGCGACCGCCTTTGCGGCGTGGCGCGACGCGATCCTGAAGCGGCTGTTCCACCGGCTGCCTGCTGACATCCTCGCGCGGCTCAACACCATCCCGGTCGAGAGTCATCAGTACGACGTGACGCCGCTCGACAACCTCGCCTTGCGCGTGCTGCGTCCGGGCTGGGCCGGTTTGCCGGCGCCGACGCTCGTCACGGGCCATCGCACGCCGTTGGCTGTTCTTCGCGCGACCCTGCGGCGGGCGGTCGTCGAGCTGCGCCACCGGTACGGCGCGTCGGTCTCGCACTGGCGCCGTCCGCACGCGATCAGTCATCTGTCGTCGCTTACCGGAGTCGTCGGCCCGCAGACCACCGAACCGTTCGTCGACCGCGGGAGCTGGGTGCAACACGTCGCCTTCACCCGCGGCCGTCGTCGCTGACGTCCGCGAGATGGACCTCACGGCGCGCGTCGTGGCGCTCCAACGGTTTCCGGTGAAGTCGATGCTTGGGCTGGCGGTGGACACCGTTGTGCTGACCGAGCGCGGCATCGACGGCGATCGGCTCTGGTCGGTGCGGACGTCCGACGGCAAGATCGGAAGTGGCAAGAACACTCGTCGCTTCGCCGCCGTACCGCGGCTGCTCGAGCTGCGCGGCGAGGTGCGGTCGGGCGACGTCGTCGTCGGCTTTCCGGACGGATCACGGTGGCCGGTGGACTCCCCAGAGACGGCGCAGCGGGTGAGCGCGTTCGTCGGGCAGCCCGTCACGTTGGCGCGTGAGACCGAGATCAGTCACTTCGACGACGGACCGGTGAGTCTCCTGGGGAGCGCGTCCGTCGCCGCCGTCAGCGCCGATCGCGGTGTCGACGTCGACCCGCGACGCTTTCGCGCCAACGTGCTGCTGGAGACCACCGCTGCCTTCGTCGAGGAGTCGTGGGTCAGGCGCGAACTGCGGCTTGGCTCGGCGACGCTGGCCATCGAGATGCCGTCTCCGCGTTGCGTGATGGTCGACATGGAGACCGCCGAGCTGCCGGAGCAGCACGGCAACCTGCTGGCGATCGGGCGCATCAACGAGGCCCGGCTCGGTGTGATCGCGCGCGTCGTCACGCCGGGCGCGATCTCGATCGGTGATGAGGCGCGCCTCGCCTGATGGCGCGCCCCGACCGAGGCGACGGTCAGTCGAGCTCGGCGAGCCGCTCGAGTAGCGGAAGTGCGTCGACGAGCCGGTCGACGTCCTCCGCAGTCCACGATGACAAGCGCTCGGCGAGCGCGGCCGTCCGCAGCTTGCGGGCCTCCGCCAGCGCCCGCGTCCCGTCATCGGTCAGTGAGACGAACGTCGAGCGGCGGTCGTCGGAGTCCACGACACGCTGCACCAAGCCGGCCGACTCGAGTGACGACACCAGGCGCGTCGCTGTCGGCGCGCTGACGTGCTCCCGCTCGGCCAGGTCACCGATGCGCAGCGGCCCGTCGCTCTCGACCGCGACGAGCGCCGACCACTGCGACAACGTCAGCTCCCCCACGTTCTGCTGGCGCAGCACGCGGTTGAGCCGGGCGATTGTCGTTCGCAACCGGGCGGCGGCCTCGGCATGCGCCCGCGTCGGCGGCGTCGTCATCGCCCGGCTCCCACTCGATCATCGGACTGGGCGGCAGAATCGGGCTGTGGGCCCGCTCGTCGTCACCCGGCAACTCGTGATCCCGGCGCACGAGCTGACGTGGCGATTCTCCCGTTCGAGCGGACCCGGTGGCCAGTCGGTCAACACCAGCGACACCCGCGTGGAGCTCAGCTACGACGTTGCCGGCTCGGACGCGCTGTCCGACCTGCACCGCGCCCGGGCAGTCCAGCGGCTGGGTGACCGGCTCATCGACGGCGTGCTCACCGTGACCGCGAGCGAGCATCGGTCCCAGCTGCGCAACCGCGAAGCAGCCCTCGCGCGACTCGCCGAGACACTGCGCGACGCAATCGCTCCACCGGCCGCTCCGCGCCGGCCGACGCGACCCACGCGTGCCGCGCGGGAGAAGCGACTGTCGTCGAAGCGCCGGCGCGGCGACATCAAGCGACTGCGGCGTACGACCGACGACGGCTGACTCCGACCAGCCTCCGTTGCCTAGGCCTGGTCGGGCGGCGGCGACGATGCCGGCGCTGCGGGTTGCTCGTTCTGCTCGGCCTCCGGCGGCGGAAACTGCGGCGGGACGCTCCGCAGATGCTTGGCCATTGACCGGAACAGGAAGACGGACCCGGCGACGAGTGCAAGTACGACGAGGAAGCCGATGGCTCCCGCCCCGAACGCGTTGGCCGCGACGACCGTCACGCGACGACCTCGTCACGCGAGGCGTCGCGAATGCCCGCGAACAAGTCGTCCTCCGGCAGCGTCGTGTCGACCAGGCTCTTGGCCAGCTCGTAGTCCTCCGTCGGCCACGCCTCCTGCTGCACCTCGAGCGGGCACGCGAACCAGAAGGACGTGGGGTCGACCTGTGTCGCGTGCGCGATCAGCGCCTGGTCCCGCACCGAGAAGTACTCGGCGCACGGCACGCGCGTTGTCACCCGCTTGAAGTGGTCCTCGACCGCTTCCCACTGCTCGAGACGTTCGGCGTAAGGCGACTCGAGTCCGCGCGCGACCATGCCGTCGTGCAGCGCTTGGAACCGCGGCCGGTGGAACGTCATGTGGTAGTAGAGCTTCAGCGGCTGCCAGGGTTCGCCGGTGCCGGGATAGCGCTCGGGATCGGGCGCGGCGTCGAACGCCTCGACACTCACCCGGTGACACATGATGTGGTCGGGATGCGGATAACCACCGTTCTCGTCGTACGTTGTGATCACGTGCGGGCGGAACGTCCGCACCAGACGTACGAGCGGTTCCGCCGCGACCTCCAGGGGCTCCAAGGCGAAGCATCCCTCCGGAAGCGGCGGAAGCGGGTCGCCTTCCGGCAGGCCGGAGTCGACGAACCCGAGCCAGCTGTGGTGCGCGCCGAGGATCGCGATCGCCCGCTCCATCTCCTGGTGACGCACGCCGGCCAGGTTGGCAATCACATCGGGGCGGTCCATCGCGGGGTTGAGGATCGAGCCGCGCTCACCACCTGTGCACGTCGCGATCAGGACCTCGACACCCTCACTCGCGTAGCGGGCGACGGTGGCGGAGCCTTTGCTCGCCTCGTCGTCCGGATGCGCGTGCACGGCCAGCAGCCGCAAGGTCTCCGATGCCACCCGTTGATTCTCGGCGACGTCCGTTCCGGCCGCCAGCGCGGGTAGCCTTTTCAGCCATGACCGAAGCGACCGACGCCAACGTCACCTGGCTCACGCAGGACGCCTACGACCGGCTCAAGGCCGAGCTCGAGCACCTCTCCGGCCCCGCGCGGACCGAGATCTCAGCCCGCATCGGCGCCGCGCGCGCCGAGGGTGACCTCAAGGAGAACGGCGGATACCACGCCGCCAAAGAAGAGCAGGGAAAGATGGAGGCGCGCATCCGGCAGTTGACGCAGCTGCTGCGTGATGCGCGCGTCGGCCAGCCACCGGCCGCGGACGCCGGGGTTGCCGGACCCGGGATGGTCGTCACCGTCGCGTTCGCCGACGGTGACGAGGAGACGTTCCTCATCGGCTCACGCGAAGAGGCAGCGGTCACGGACCTGACCGTCTACTCCGCGCAGTCTCCGCTCGGCGTCGCACTCACTGGCGCGAAGCCCGGCGACCAGGTCTCCTACACCGCACCGAACGGCCGCGAGATCACCGTCGAGCTGCGCGAGGTCAAGCCGCACTCCGGATGAGTCAACGTTGAGTGCGGCGGGCTAGCTGAAGGACAACGGATAGCCGGCGGAGCGCAGCCGCTCGAGCACCACATCGCAGTGCTCCGGTCCGCGCGTTTCGAGTTGCAGCTGCACCTCGACCTCGTCGAGGTGCAGCTGCCGTCCGGTTCGCTGATGCTCGACGTCCAGCACGTTGGCGCCGGATGCGGCGAGCTCGCCGAGCAGCCGGGCAAGTTCGCCCGGCCGGTCCGGGATGCGCAACCGGAAGGACAGGAACCGTCCAGCCGCCGCCATGCCGTGCCGAAGCAGCCGTAGCAGCAACAGCGGATCGATGTTGCCGCCCGAGAGCACGACGGTGACCGGCGGCGCGAACCGCGTCGCGTCGTCCATCAGCGCCGCGACGCCGGCCGCGCCGGCCGGCTCGACGACCAGCTTCGCGCGTTCCAGACACAGCAGCAACGCGCGCGACAATGACTCCTCGGACACCGTCACCACGTCGTCGACCAGATCGCGGACGAGGCGGTAGGTGAGCCGGCCGGGACAGCCCACCGCGATGCCGTCGGCCATCGTCGCCATGCTGGCCAGCGGTGTCGGCGCACCTGCGGCGAGGGAACTCGGGTACGCCGCCGCGCCCGCCGCTTGCACACCGACGACGCGAATGTCGGGCCGCGCCTGCTTCAGGGCGCTCGCCACAACG
>JAFAQI010000068.1 GCA_019246495.1 Frankiales bacterium
GAACCCGATCGGGGCCCGGTCGTTCTGGCCGTGACCGTCGGCGTCGAAGCCGCTGCGGTCCCGCATCGACAGGTAGTAGCCGTGGTCGAACGCCGCGCTCTTCGCCACATCGAGGTACTGCCAGCCATGCGTGCAGCTGTCGGCGACCTTGATGTTCCCCCGGCAACCACCGTTGAAGATGTGGGAGTCGTTCGGACCGCCGTCCTTCTCGAAGTTGGACTTCCAGAGCGTCTTGCTGCCCGCCTTCACCTTGATGTCGTCAATGAACCAACCGGCCTTCGCCAGCCCGGGGTCAGTGCTGTAGCTGAACCGGATCACGCCGCTCTTGCCCGCGAGCGCCGAGACGTCGTAGGAGTCCTTCACGAACGTGAAGTCCGGGTATGAGTTGACCTGCGACAGTCCCGTTGCGTCACCGGCCCCGCGGCGGTCAACCTCCTGCGTGTGGTTCTTCCACGACGTGCTCGAACCCGTGATGCCGTTGCCGTACTTCTGCTGGCACTGGCTCTGGTTCGGGTTCTCCGCCGCACTCGTCGTGTAGTTGTTCTGCGACGGCAACGCCTGGTAGCTGGTCTGTCCGGTGTTGTTGTCGGACGTGCCGACCTGGACGAAGCCGTAGTCGAAGTCCCACTCGATCTCCCACGCGGAGTCGAACGTGAGCGTGACCTTGGTCCCCGGCTTCAGCTTGCGTAGTCGCGGCACGAAGATGTCGAGGTTGTGTGCATGGTTCGGCCCACAGCCGAAGTCGTTGCCGGAACCGGACCACCAGACGTGTCGCAGGGACGCGCCCTTGCGGACCTTGACCGGGTCGATGATGCGCTTGCCGGGGAGCTTGGCCGTGTAGACGAGCGCGTTGTGGACCCGTTTGCCACGCAGCACGTACGGCTTCCCGGAGGGAGTCCGCCAGTAGATCTTGTGGGTGTCGTGCTTGGTGTCGGTCCAGTGCTTCACGACGTGCGTTCCGCGGCGTACGGGCTGCGGAACGACCCAGCCCCAGTCCTGCAGCTGGAACGCGGCGACGTTCTGCGACTTGTCCTCCGCCATGAGCATGAAGTCGCCGTACGTCGTGCGGCTGCCGGTGGAGTAGTAGTCCGGCGCGCCGAGCGAGTGACCGTACTCGTGGCTGATCACGCTCGCGTGGTCGATGGCCGTCTCGGGGTTGACGTTGTAGGGGCCGACGCGAACGAAGACCTTGAGGTTCTTGCCCCTGTTGCTGGTGGTCATCGTCGTGCGGGACGCGTCGGTGTACCACATCGGCTTGCCTTCGAGGTTCTTCAGCTGGTCGTGGCTGATGTAACCGGTCAGGCCCGTCTTGGGATCGACGTAGCTGTCCAGAAGGCTCGACGAGTGCGGCCAGACGTTGTCGTAGGGCGGGGTGCCGTTGAGCTGCGAGTCGCCGTTGCCGCCGAGTCCTTCGAAGATGACTTCGAAGAAGTCGACGACGCCGTCCTTGTTGGTGTCGAAGTTGTTGTAGTCGATGTCCGGGTCGGCGGCGACCGCGGCGTCGTAGGCGAGCTTGGCCGTCGGCCCACAGCCGTTGTCGATCGACTGGAGCTGTCCGACGCCGGTCTCGGCGCCGATGACCGCACTGCCGTTGCCGTCGTCGCCGTAGTAGTCACGCTGGCCGGGCAGCTGGTACCACCCGTCCTTGATCCGCGGCATTCCGACGAGCGCCTGGTTGCCGGTCTGCGCGAGTGTCACGCCGTGGCAGGTGTTGGTCGTCGTCGCGTCGATCTTCGTGAACTGCTGGGCGTCCTTGGCGGTGTAGTTGGCCGAGGCGATGTGCGAGCTCGGGATGTCCGCGTTGGGAAACAGCTGCTTGAGCGACATCTCCTGGTAGAGGTTGAACGTCGAGCCGCGGTTGCTCCGGCCGTTGATGACGTTGTCGAGCTTGATCGCCGGGTGGTTGGCCGTGTGCTGGAAGTCGGCGTAGTCGACCGGTACGACGGGGAACGGCCGGTCGCCGTAACGCGCGCTGCTGAACGTGTCCTCCGCGGGTACGACGCGCGGGCCGTGGCTCGTCGCCGTACGGGTGTGCTTCGGGTAGCGCAGCCGCGCGGTCGCCGACAGGTCCTTCCACACGACGCGCGGGTCCTGGTGCAGCGACTTGGCGCGCGCGGTGACGACGAGCGTCCGCGTCGTCGGCTTGGCTCTGGTGCCGGCCGGGAGCGAGCCGACCCGCCACGTGATGCCGCCGTGGTGGACCTTCAGGCGCTTGCCGTGCAGGACGTGGGCGCCGCGCAAGGTCATGCCCGAGACGCCGTGGAGGGTGACGGTCGCGTTCCGGTAACGGGTGGCCGACGCGTTGAGGACGCGCACGAGGAACGGGTAGGTCTGGCCGGGGTTGACCCAGCCGACCGACGACACGAACGAGTTGCGCAGCGCCAGGCCCTTCGCGTGCGAAGCGACCGGCACCGCGACCGTGCCGTCGGCGGCGGCGCTGCCGCCCGAGCCGGTGAACCCGACCGCGTCGATCCCCAAGGTCTCCGGGGATCCGATGGGTGCACTCGGCCGGTAACCCGCGGTGGCCGAGGCAGGGACTGTGATCGCGAACCGGCCCGCGGCGTCGGTGTGCACGACACCGAGGTCGCGGCGGAACGCCCCGGCCGCGTCGTGCAGCCGCAGCGCGACGGTCCCGCTCGCCGGCGCACCAAGCGCAGCCGTGGAGACGTCGCGGTGCCGGGCCAGTCCGGTCACGGTGAACGCTTGCCCCGGGCGGACGGCCGACCCGGCGAGGTGCATCGTGACCGCGAAGGGCGCCGCGAGTGCAGCGGGTGCGGCCGGTGCCGGGCTGCCGGCCGCGGTGGCGGCGGTGCCCACCCCGGTGGAGGCCAGACCAAGGACAACCGCCAGCGGCAAGACGCGGCGGACTCGAGCGGTGGACACGGATTGACCCCCCGTAGGCGCACACAGTTGGTTCGGAGAGGCGCAGCCTTCGCCCCCCTCCGCCCGGTTCCTGCTCAACCGGAGGCGACAAAGTGCAGCCGTTAGCCTCCGATCATGCCCTCGAGCGTCCGCCGCGTCGCCGACGCACTCGATGCAGCCGGTGCGACGGGTGAGGTGCGCGAGCTGGACGAGTCGACGCGGACGGCGGCTGAAGCTGCGGCTGCTCTCGGCGTCCCGGTGGGCGCGATCGTGAAGTCGTTGGTGTTCGCCGCCGACGGCGAACCGGTGCTCGTCCTGGCGAGCGGTGACCATCAGGTCGACCCGAAGCTCGTTGCTGCCGCGCTCGGCGCCGGCGAGGTGACGCGCGCGCCGGCCGACCTCGTCCGCGACGCGACCGGCTTCGCGATCGGCGGAGTGCCACCGGTCGGGCACGCGCAAGCGCTGCGCACGGTGGTGGACACGCACCTGGCGACGTACGACGTCCTGTGGGCCGCGGCCGGCACACCGCGCGCGGTGTTCCCGACGACGTACGACGAGCTCGTGCGCATCAGCGGCGGGGTGGCGGTAGATGTCGCGGCCCGCTAAAGCGGGCGAGACGGTGTCGCTCGTCGACGCCGAGACGTTCGCCTCGATCGTCACCGACGCCGCGCACCTCTACGGCGAGGCGATGCAACGCAGTCCGGAGCTCGTCGTCCAGCGGCGCGAGATCATGCAGAGCCATGTGCACCGTCGCGGCCTGGTCGCGACCGTCGCGACCGCGGAGTCGGGTGAGCTGATCGGTTTCGGCTACGGCTATCGCGGGCGCGCCGGCGAGTGGTGGCACGACGTCGTGGCGAAGGCACTCGGCCGCGAGGCCGCCCGGCGCTGGCTGTCCGACGCGTTCGAGATCGCGGAGCTGCACGTCACGCCTGCCGCCCAAGGACACGGTCTCGGCCGGCGGCTGCTTGCCGAGCTGCTCGTGAACGGCGCCGGCCGCACGGTTGTCCTGTCTACCCACGACCGCGAATCGGCGGCGCGCGCTCTCTATCGCTCCGTCGGCTTCGACGACCTGCTGCGCGGCTTCGTCTTCCCTGGCAGCACTGAGGTCTACGCGGTCATGGGTCTCGAGCGCTGACGCGCGCTCGCCCTACGCTCGTCGTCATGCCCGATCGCCGACTGCTCGCCGTGTTCGCCCATCCCGACGACGTCGACTTCGGAGCCGCGGGCAGCATCGCCGGCTGGGTCGACGAGGGCTGGGACGTCCGCTACGTGTGCGTCACCCGCGGGCAGAAGGGCGCCTGGGACGCCCACATGGACGAGACCGAGTACGGCGCCCTCCGCGAGTCAGAGCAGCGCGCGGCCGCGAAGGTCGTCGGGGTCACCGACGTCACGTTCCTCGACTGGATGGACAGCGAGGTCTTCGACTCGCTGGACCTGCGCCGCGCGCTGTCGCGGGAGTTCCGCCGGCACCGGCCGCACCGGTTGCTCACGATGTCGCCCGACCCGCTGCCGACGGACCGGTTCGTCAACCATCCGGACCACCGGGCGGTCGGCCAGTGCGCGCTCGACATCACGATGACCGGTGGGACGACCGCGTCGATCTTTCCCGAGCTGCTGGCCGAGGGTCTCGAGCCGTGGCGCGAGCTCGAGGAGACCTGGCTGATGGGTCCCGCGGTGAAACCGCGCGCGGTCGACGTCACCGCGACGCTGGACCGCAAGCTCGAAGCACTGCACTGTCACGCGTCACAGATCGGCGACCGGGACATCGACACGTTCGTCCGGCAACGGCTGCGCGACGCCGGCCGGGCCTTCGGCCTGCAATACGCCGAGACGTTCCGGGTCATCGGCTACCGCCGCTGAGCCCCGCCCCGCTATGGCCGATTGACCTCCCTAGAACCCGGTCAACTGGCCAAACCTAGACTCGCGGCATGACGACAAAGGCAGAGGCGGCGTACGAGCTCTTCAAGTCGGCGATCGGCCAGGACGAGGGCACCGGCGAGTGGCTCGAGGTGTCGCAGGACCGCATCAACGCGTTCGCTGACGTCACCGAGGACCACCAGTTCATCCACGTCGATCCCGAGGCGTGCAAGGAGCTGTCGCCCTGGGGCGTGCCGATCGCGCACGGCTTCCTGACGCTGTCGCTGCTCGTCAAGCTGTCCGCGTCGATCCCGCAGCCGACCGAGCGGCTCGACGGCATCGTCATGGGCATCAACTACGGCTTCGACAAGGTGCGGTTCATCAACCCGGTCAAGGTCGGCAAGCGCATCCGCGCCAAGAGCGTCCTCAGCTCGGTTGATCTGAAGGACCCCAACACGATCCAGTACACGCGCACGATGACCGTCGAGATCGACGGCGAGGACAAGCCCGCGCTCGTCGCGGAGTGGATCAGCCGGCTCGTCTACGGCTGAGCGTCGCCGGAGCGCTGCCACTCCTCGCGGCGCTGCCGGAACTCTTCGGTCGTGTTGACGTGCGGGAAGTCCTCATCCGGCACGGGCACAC
>JAFAQI010000285.1 GCA_019246495.1 Frankiales bacterium
CGAGGCGCATCAGCTCTTCGGGGATCCATGCGGTGCCCTGCTCGGTCAGGACGAGCGTGATGCCGGGGTGCCGCTCGAAGACGCCCGACACGAGCAGGTGCGTGAACGCGCGATGCGCCCACCACGTCACCTCGAGGATGAAGACGACCTTGTCCTCCGGCTCCTCGCCGGCGACGGGCGCGGCGCTTCCGCTGTGGTGGTTCACCGGCATCTGCAGCTCTTCGCAGACCTGCCAGAGCGGCGCGTAGTAGCGGTAGTCGTGCAGCGGCGGCAGCCCCGAGCCGGGTGGCGCACCGGGCAGCAGTACGCCGCCGGTCAGCCCGTGCTCCTTCGCCCAACGGATCTCATTCACCGCCGCGGGGATGTCGTGCAGCATGATCTGCGCGATGCCGGCCCGGCGACCCGGTGCGTCCGCGCAGAAGTCGGCCATCCAGCGGTTGTGCGCCTGTAGCCCGGCCCAGCGGGCATCGAGGTCGCCGGCGGTCTGCGGCGGTGGCTGGTCGCCGAGGCTTGCCTTGGGAAAGAACGGCGGCACGGTGTTGGGGAAGATGACCTCGGCGACGATGCCGTCGTCCTCGAGCTCGGTCAGCCGGCGCTTGGAGTTCCAGTTGCGGTCGCCGTCGGGCCCGGTCATGTCGTCGTACGGGATCTCGTACGACGCAGCCCATGCGTCGAAGTCGTCGTGCCATCGCTTGTCGAGGTAGGGCTTGTAGTCCGTGATGTTGCCGCCGCCGTGGCAGTCGGCTGAGATCACGAGGTAACGGTCGCGGTCGAACGCCATGCGGCGACCCCCTACAGCGGCACTGTAACGGCGTTACATTCTCCGACAGGGGATGTTCTGTCAACCCGACATGAGGGAGCCTGCGATGGCTGATCCGCCGGCGATGCGCCCGACGCCCGGGTTGGCGCCGACGTTCCGTCACCTCGACGATCCGGACGTGCCGTGGCAGCAGGTGAAGCGGCAACGCAACGCCGATGGCTCGGAGTCGTCGGTGTGGGAGAAGTGGTTCGCGTTCAGTCCGGACCCGCAGTATCTGTCGCTCTACGCGCGCTACGACCCCGGCATGATCGTGCGCCGGCACGGCCACTACAGCCCGCACGTGCTGTTCGTCATCGACGGGGAGATCTGGATCCGTGACCGGCGTTGTCCGGCGGGCACACATGTCGAGCTGCCCCACGGGGCGGCGTTCGGGCCGCTGCGCGCGGGCGATGACGGGGCGGTCTTGTTCGAGGTGATGATGGGCGACCCGCGATCGTGGGGTGACGACCCGGACTCCCTCGACCGGCTCCGGGCCGAGCACGGTGTCGAACCGCTGCCCGACGTGCCGCTCGACTATCCGCCGTGGCTGGAGGACCTGCGGTCGAGCTGGGCGCCGGACACGCGCGCAGCGGACAGCTGAGCGGCTAGTTGTTGATGAGCGGGTCGCGCGGCAGGCCGAGGATCCGCTCCGCGATCTGGTTGCGCTTGATCTCGGACGTGCCACCCGCGATCGACAGCGCGCGGTTCATCAGCACGACCGGCGTCGTGATGGCGCCGGGGCCGTCGGCGTAGGCGGTCTCCGGTCCGTTGAGGTCGGCGAGAATCGCTGCTGCGTCGTGCGCGAGCTCGGAGAGCAGGAGCTTCGTCACGTTGCCTTCGGGCCCGGGACCACCGCCGGCGACCGCCCGCGATGCGCTGCGCAGGTTCATCGCCGCCATCGCCTGCTTCGTCGCGATGTAGCGGCCGAGTCGCTGCGGGCCGGCGGCCAGCCGCTCGGGGTGTGCGTCGTACGACGAGATCAACACCTCGACCGGCATCGACATCGCACCGTCACCACCACCGATGCTCACGCTCTCGTTGCCGAGCGTGGCGCGGGCGACCGTCCAGCCGCCGTTCACCGGACCGATGACGTCGTCGTCCGGGACGAACACGTCGTTGAAGAAGACCTCGTTGAAGTCCGAGGCGCCGGAGGCCTGGCGCAGCGGCCGGACCTCCACGCCCTTGGCGTGCATGTCGATGACCATCATCGTGATGCCTTGATGTTTCGGGGCGTCGGGATCGGTGCGCACGGTCGCGAATCCCATGCCGGCCTCGTGCGCGCCGCTGGTCCACACCTTCTGACCGTTGACCGTCCAGCCGCCCTCGACGCGGGTGCCGCGGGTCTTGATGCCGGCCGCGTCAGAGCCGGCTTCGGGCTCGCTGAACAGCTGACACCAGATCAGCTCCTGGCGCAGCGCCGGCGGGATCAGCCGCTGGACCTGCTCGGGTGTCGCGTGCTGGATGACGGTGAGCAGGTTCCAACCGGTGATTCCGTACGACGGTCGTTTGATGCCGGCCGCCGCAAACTCCTGCTCGATGACGAGCTGCTCGACCGCGTTGGCGTCACGGCCCCAGGGCTTCGGCCAATGCGGGCTGACGTAACCGGTCTCGATCATCGCGTCGCGCTGCGCGTCCGGGTCTAGATCCTTGACGCGTTCGACGAAATCGCGCACCTCCGTGCGGATCGCTTCGGCCTCCGGCGGCAAGTCGACGCTGCGCTCGCGGACGACACCTCGACGGACGAGGTCCGTCGCGTCACTGGCCGCCGCGTCAGCGCCC
>JAFAQI010000353.1 GCA_019246495.1 Frankiales bacterium
GAGGCGGAAGGTGACGGCGCTGCATGTCGAGGCGGGGCTGGGCGCTGTTCGCGACGATGTGCGTTGTCTGGGGCGTGCCCTACCTCTTCATCCGCGTCGCGGTGCGGGAGCTGAGCCCGGCGACGCTCGTCTTCGTCCGCACGTCGCTCGGCGCGCTTGTCCTGCTGCCCTTCGCCGTACGACGCGGGTGGCTGCGGCCGCTTGTCGATCGCTGGCGCCCGCTCGTCCTCTACTCCGTCATCGAAGTCGCGGTGCCGTGGTGGCTGCTGACCCGCGCCGAGCAGCACCTCTCGTCCGCGCTGGCCGGCCTGCTCATCGCGGCCGTGCCGTTGATCGCGCTGGTGCTCGGCCGGCTGCTCGGCGGCGCTGAGCCGGTCGACCGGTTGCGGCTGCTCGGGCTCGGCGTCGGTCTCGCCGGCGTCGTCGCTCTCGTCGGGCTCCAGGTCGGTCATGTCGACCTCTGGGCGGTCGGCGCGGTGCTGCTCACCGCTGTTGGCTACGCCGCCGGCCCGTTCGTGTTGAGTCGCGGGTTGTCCGACGTACCGGGGGTCAGCGTCGTCGTCGGATCGCTGGCGCTCTCCGCAGTCGTGTGGGCCGTGCCGGCTGCGTTGTCGTGGCCGCACCACGTCGGGTGGAAGGTCGCGAGCAGCGCGGTCGCCCTCGCTGTCGTCTGTACGGCGATCGCGTTCCTTGTGTTCTTCGCACTCATCGCCGAGGTCGGCCCGTCGCGCGCGACGGTGTTCACCTACGTCAACCCGGCGGTCGCGATCCTGCTCGGTGTCGCACTGCTCGGCGAGCGGTTCACCCTCGGCATGGCCGTCGGCTTCCCGCTGGTGCTGGTCGGATCAGTGCTGGCGACGCGGCGGCCGCCCGGTCAGGCGGACGACACTGTCGCTGTCGCCGGGACCGTTGCGCCGCTCGGTGGCGAGGCGGTCGTCGTCGACGAAACCGCCGTCAGCGGCTGAGCGAGCAGCCACAGCGACAAGCACGTGTAGCCGACCATCGCGACGAGCCAGGGGTACTCACTGCGTCGCTGCCGCCTTTCGTCGGGCGCGACGCGGACGAGATGCCGGTGTGCGATGACGACTGCGTAGACGTGCACGGCGATGATGACGACCAGCGAGACGTACCAGTAGAACGCGCTCGGCAGGAACGTGCGGCTGGGGTCGTAGCTGTCGCTGAACGGGTAGCCGAGATGGATCGGCCAGCCGTCGAGACCCGTGGGCTTGCCGAGCAGCGGGAACAGCAGCTGCCCGTTGACGAGGAGGTATTCGAGGTTGTGCGCCAGCAGGTAGCCGAACGCGATCGGCACGAGGCTCGGCAGCAGTCCGGTCAGTGACGCGGAAGGTCTGGTCCGATGCTCGCCCGCGCGCGCCGAGCCCTGCGCGAAGCCGGTGAGAAGCAGCGCGAGGACGACCGCCAGGGCGAGGAACGCGGCGACGTTGAACCAGCGCTGCGACGTACCGGGCTGGGCATAGCTTGCGGGCAGTCGGTCGAGGACGTCGTTCGTCCACTGCGGCGTGGCGAGCAGTCCGTCGAAGTTGACGTTGAGCAGCATGAGCAGCACGAACGCGATCCGGCTCGGATGCCGGGAGAATCCCTCCTCGAGACCGCCGGCGAAGCCACGTCGACCCGGGGCGCCGAAACGGAAGTAGCCGAGCCGTCCCCACGTGTCGTAGAGGACCGTGAACATCTCGCCGCGGCGCAGCCACTCGTCGCCGAACAGGAATCCGCCGACGAGTGACACCGCGGCGTACGCCGTCAGGAGCGTCGCGGTGATGTGCGGTGTCGTCGCCCAGAGGTTGAACACAAGCTCGAAACTTGCGGCGGTGAAGAACACTGCGACGGCGACCCACCAGCCGAGCCGGCGCGGCCAGCGGACGACGTCGTCCGAGCCGAGCAGCGACTGGCGCAGCCGCCCGGAGTTGGCGAGCTTGGCGAGGAAGGCAAAGGGGTTCACCGGCTGCGTCCAGTCGCCGACGACGGCCACCGACAACGGGACGGCGATCCACACGACGATCCAGAACCAGGTGGCGATGATGTTCTCGCTCGTCAGCTGGCTGCCGACGAAACCGCACCAGCAGATGAACGCCAGCCACAGAGTCGCCACGACGCCGGCGACCGGGAACAGTGGTCGCAGGTGCGCCCCGTCGGCCGCATCGCGGTCGGCGGGCTCCGCCTTTGCGCCGCCGCGGCCCGCGACGATGGCGAACGAGACCAGGACGACCAGCGCACCGCCGATGACGAACAGGTAGAGCGGGATCGGCAGGTCGTAGCGCTTGCCGAATGCGTGCGCCAGCACTCGCACCGGGTGTTCTCCGTCCGTCAGACCGCGTAGTTGCGCAGCACCCGCAGTGCCATTGCGGCGTGCGGCCCGGAGGCGACCAGCGCAGTCTGCTCCGGTGTCAGCCGGCGGGCGCCGACCCGGCAGAAGTCGCCGGCCGGACCTTCGATCCGCGACTCGACGCTCGGGTCGCCGTACTCCCAGGTGTCACCGCCGGGCCCGGTGAGTGAGCAGAAGACCGGCTGCGGCTCGAGTCCGTTCACCTCGAATGCGTACGGGAGCGTGCGGTGCCCGAGCCAGGCGATGTGGCGGAGCCGATCGGTGTCGGGGAACGGAAGCCGAAGTGGTTGCGTGATGTCGAGACCGTGGGCCCAGTGCTCGGCGAGGCGGGTGGTGGCGAGCACTTGCGGGCGAAGTGGTGCCGCCGCCCACTGCACGCGTCGGTCGGGGTCAGCGTCGCGCAGCGCTGCCAATGCCCTGCGCCGGGCCGTTCGCCACCGCTCAAAGACCCGCGCCGGCTCGTCCCTGTCTGCGGCCACCGCCTGCGCAACCGCGTCGTCGAGAGCGAGGTCACCGCGGTCCCACATGCCCGGGCGGGCCGACTCGTGGATGGTGGCGGCGACCGCCTCCTCGGTCTGGGCGAGATGGATGACGACGTCGGTGATCGTCCAGCCCGGTGCCGCGGAAGGCGTCGACCAGGCCTCGTCGTCGAGCGCCCCCAGCAGCGTCTCGATTCGCTCCTGCTCGGCGGCGAGGTCGGCGATGACGTCCACGTTCGGACTATCGCAGTCCGTCACACCGGCGCCGCTGGCTAGGGTCGACCGATGACGACGGAGCTGGTGCACCTCGACGTCGAGCGCGGCGTCGCGACCATCACGCTGGACTCACCGAACAACCGCAACGCGCTGTCCGCGCAGCTGCGCACGGAGCTGCTCGCGCATCTGGAGACTGCGTACGCCGACGACGCGGTGCGGGTCGTGATGCTCACGCACACCGGCACGGTGTTCTGCGCCGGCATGGACCTGAAAGAGGCGCGGTCCGGCAAGCTCGCGGGCGACGAGTTCCCGCGCATCCTCGAACTGTTGTGGAACTCACCCAAGCCGGTCGTCGCCCGGCTGGCCGGCCCGGCGCGGGCCGGCGGTCTGGGTCTCGTCGCCGCGTGTGACATCGCGGTGGCGGCTGACACCGTGACGTTCGCGTTCACCGAGGTGCGGATCGGCGTCGTACCCGCCGTCATCTCGGCCACCGTGCTTCCGCGGTTGTCCTCGCGGGCCGCGAACGAGCTCTTTCTGACCGGCGAGACGTTCGACGCGGCGCGGGCCGTGACGATCGGGCTGCTCAACAGCGCCGTCGCGGCGGACGGTCTGGACTCGGAAGTGCAGCGGTTCACCGACATGCTCGCCCTCGGCGCGCCGGGCGCGCTCGCCGCGACGAAGACGATGCTGCGCCGGACGATCCCGCCGGCGATCGGCGACGACCTGTCCGCGATGGCCCAGCTGTCCGCCCAGCACTTCGGCTCGGCCGAAGGGCTCGAGGGCATGGCCGCGTTCCTGGAGAAGCGCAAGCCGTCCTGGGTGCCCGGCGCCTGAACCGCACCCCGCGGCGTACGTGTCGGAGGAGGGCCGGGCGATCGCCCGCCGCACGTCGACGTGATGGGGACACATCGTGATCAACCGTGCGGGGTCACTTGCCGGAATGCTCGCCGCCTCGGTGGGGCTCGTTGCCGCCGGCCTCACTCCACCCGCGGCTGCCGCGTCGGGTCATGCGGGACGTGCGCAGGCGACAGGTACGACGATCGCGACGCGGTCGACGAAGCTAGGGCTGATCGTCGTCGGTGCCCGGCATCGCACCGTGTATCTGTTCACCCGCGACCCCAAGAACGTGTCGAAGTGCGGCAAGACGTGTCGCGCGGACTGGCCGCCGGTGAAGACCAGTGGCCAGCCACAGGCCGGCGCCGGCATCAAGCAACGCAAGCTCGGCGTCACGCCGAAGCATCAAGTGACCTACTACGGGCATCCGCTCTACTACTTCGCGGACGACAGCAAGGCCGGGCAGACCAACGGACAGGGCTTGAAGGAGTTCGGCGGCCGGTGGTGGGTCGTCAGCCCGGGTGGCCAGGCCGGCACGGGCACCGTCGTACGGCTGCACACGACGAAGTTCGGCACCGTCGTCGCGGGCCCGAAGCAGAGTGGACGAACGGTCTATGAGCTGTCGAGTGACAGCAAGCGGCACTCCACGTGCACCGGTGGATG
>JAFAQI010000417.1 GCA_019246495.1 Frankiales bacterium
GATCCACCACCGCTACGACTACCTGTCGGTCATCAGGTCGATGGAGCTCATCATCGGCATGGAGCCGTTGGGTCTCAACGATGCTCTGGCCGCGCCGATGTATGACGCCTTCACGACAAAGGCCGGCAACGCCGCGGCGTACAACGCCATCGTGCCCAAGCAGAACCGGCTTGCGCTCAACTCCGCGAGCAGTCCGGACGCGGCGCTGTCGGCGTCGCTGGACTTCCGCGAGCTCGACCAGGTGCCGCAACGCGTGTTCGACATGATCCTGTGGCATGCCGTTCACGGCGCAGACTCGACGCCGCCACCACCCGGACCCAACGCCGAAGACGCATCGGACCCGCAAGCCCCCGGCTACTGACCTCGCAATTGCGGATCCTCCGCCCTAGAAGGCAGGCAATCCGCAATTGCTCGTCAGCGCGGGGCGCGGCCGAGCTCGCGGGCGATGCGATGCCCGCTGCGCACCGCGCTTTCCATGTAGCCGGCGAGAGTTTCGGTGTGCTCGCCAGCGAAGCGAATCCGGCCGAACCCGTGCCGGAGCACCGGCCAGAACGGCGCCATCTGACCCGGCTTGAACACGGCGTAGCCACCGCCGGTGTAGCGCTCGTTGGCCCACGCCATCGTCGCGGTGTTGCTCGCCTGGAGCGGTTTGCCCTCGGGATAGACCCGGTCGAGCTGTGCGCCGAAGTGCGCGATGCGTTTCGGGGCCGGCAGCCTCGCCGCGGTCATCGCTGCGTCGCCGGTGATGAACTGCGTGAGCAGTCCGGGCACGGTGTCGACGCGCGAGTCGGTGGACGACCACGCGATGGCGAACGGCAGGTCGGTGACGGTGAAGCCGGACGAACCCTCGGCCTTCCAGAACGGTACGGCGTACTCGTGGATCACCTTGGCGGCGTGACCGAGGTCGAGGTCGTCGATGACGCGCGCAACGGACGCCGGCAGGGTCGGGCTGAAATGCACCCGGCGCATCGGCATCAGCGGCGCGGCGATGACGCACCAGGCCGCGTCGACGTGCCCGTGCGGCGTGTGCACGCGAACGCCGTGCCGCGAGTGCTCGACGCGCAGCACGGGTGAGTTCAGCCTGATGCGGGACCCGAGTGCCTTGGCCATCGCAACTGGAAGCGTGGAGTTGCCGCCGCTGATGCGCATCGTCTCGGTGCCGGTGAGCCCTTGCCCGTCGAGACTCGGCGGCGCGGCCACCGATTGCTGCGCGACGAACAGGCAGGAGATGTCCCGCAGTTCCGCGTTGTACTCGCCGCGGTTCTGCAGCCGAACGAGGAACTCCGCCTCGGGCGCCAGGTGCAGGCTCCGGACAAAGGTCTCGAAGCTCATTGCGTCGAGTCGCTCGGCGTTGCGCGCGCGCTCGGGATGTTGCGGGTCGATGCCGTCGCCGAGCGCCGCCATCGCGTCCTGGCAGCGCAGGTAGTCGCTCAGCGTCTTGCCGTTGCTGCGGCTGAGAAATGCGGCGAGTGGCTCGCGCATCGACTTGTAGTAGACCGCGCTGTCGTAGGGCTTGGTCGGCGGCCGCTCCTCCGTCCGCAGACCGAACCGCTTCAGCATCGCCTGGATCGCGTAGTGCCCGTCGTCAATCGACTCGCCGCCAGACTCGGCGTGCAGCCCGGTCGTAAACGGGTCATAGAGCGTGTGCACCCGGCCACCGACGCGGTCGCGGGCTTCGAGCACCACGACGTCCCAGCCCTTGTCGCGCAGGTCGAGAGCGGTGGTCATGCCGGCCAGTCCGGCGCCGATGACGACGACGCGTTTCGGCGTACGGCGGTCCGGCCGCTGTTCGGTCCGGGCGCGAGGTGTCGAGGCAAGCGCCGGCACCGCGGCCGCCACCAGACCGGTGGCGCCGCTGATGAGCACGCTGCGTCGAGAGACCGTGGGCATGGTCACGACGAAACACTTCGCCAATCAGGCCGCGAACCCTCCGCGGTCCGGGGTGCTCAGATCGCGGGACCGTCCGGGCACTGCTGAGATGTGGGGGGTTTCGGGCACCACGGCAGCCGCCGGACGTCGCCGCCCACCACCTCGACGATGGCTTGGCGGTGGTCTCCGGGACGCTCGAGCGCGATGCCGACGAAGTGTCCGCGCCCGTCGCCAGTAGCCAGATACAGGTCCAGGCCGGCTGCCTTGTATCGCCCATGGACGAGTGTTGTCGTTGCGTCCGGATGCCAACGCGGCTTGCGTGC
>JAFAQI010000430.1 GCA_019246495.1 Frankiales bacterium
CGTCGTCGCGCTCGCCGAAGAGCGGGTGCGCGCACGGGCCGCACGCGACTTCGCGGCGGCCGACGGCCTCCGCGAAGCGATCGCCGACCGCGGCTGGCTGGTGACCGACGAGCCGAACGGCTTCCGCCTGGCCCCGAAGCCGCCGTACGACGTCCTCGGTTCGGTGCGTGAGCTGCCCGACAACTCGGCGGAGCCGGCAGACCGCCGGGCGACCGTCTCGGTGGTCGTCGACGGCTGGCCCGACGACGTACGCCGGTGCCTCGACGCGCTCGCCGAGCACGCACCCGACGACGTCACGATCCAGGCGCTCGACCTCGGCAACGTCGACGCCGCGGGTGATGCGTTGCACGAGGTCGCGACCGAAGCCGGCGGCCGGATCGAGGAGTGGCACGTCGGCCAGCCGCCGCTCTGGCGTGATCCGGCCGCCGGGGGTGCGGGCTGGTCCGCAGCCCGGCTCGCCTTGTTGCGGGCCGACACCGCGCACATCCATGTCTGGTGCGATCTGTCGACCGTCCTCACCGGCGACGCGATCAGCCCGCTGCTCGACGCAATCGACGCGGACGACTCCGTCGTCGGTGCCGGCTGGCGCGGTGTCGACGTCGACCTGGCCGACGAGTGGCGGTCGTTCTCTCCGGCCGGCCCGGGCGAGGTCGACGCCGTGCTCGGCTACCTCTTCGCGATGCGCCGCGATGCCGCGCTCGCCGTCGGCGGGCCGCACGCCAAGGCGCGGTTCTATCGCAACGCCGACATGGAGTTCTCGTTCGCGTTGCGCGAGGCGACCGGCGGGCGGCTCGTCGTACCAGCCGCGGAACTGCCGTGCGAGCATGGCCGCCACCACGGCTATCACGACACCGACCCGTCGTACCGCGATGCCGAGTCCGCCCGCACCTACCAGCGGTTCCTCCAGCGCTACCGCGGCCGGAAGGACCTTCTACACCCGCGCTGACCGCTTGACAGCATGGTGAGTGATCACTCACTATGTCCGGGTGATGGCAGCGCTGCGGATGACCGCCGAGGAACGGCGGGCCGACGTGCTGCGCATCGCGGTGGCGGAGTTCGCGCGGCACGGCTTCGAGGGCACATCGACCCAGGACGTCGCCCGAGCCGCGGGGATCAGCCAGCCCTACCTGTTCAAGATGTTCCCGACGAAGAAGGCGCTGTTCATCGCGCTCGTCGAGCACGGGTTCGCCCGCGTCCGTGAGGCGTTCGTCGCCGCCGTCGGTGACACGACCGGCGAGGCCGCGCTCGAGCGGATGGGGGAGCGCTACGGCGAGCTGCTCCGCGACCGGGACGAGCTGCTGCTCCAGCTCCAGGCCTACGCGGCCTGCGACGACGCGGAGATCGGCGAGGTCACCCGGCACGAGTTCGGCCGGCTCTGGCGCGAGGTCGCCCGGCTCTCCGGCGTCGCCGACGAGCGGCTCCAGCAGTTCTTCGCCATGGGCATGCTGATGAACGTTGTCGCGGCGATGGACGCGACCAACCACCCAGCGCAGTGGGTCAAGGCCTGCATTCCGCCGGCGTGGCTGGCGACCGACTGGGATGCGGCAGCGCTGAGCCCGACCGCCTGATTTTTTTTGACGTGAGTAGTGAGTGACCACTCACTATCCAAGGAAGCGAAGGAGTACGCCGATGACCGCCAGGTCCCGGACCATCTGGACGTTCGTCGTGACGAGCGTCGCGCTGTTCATGGCGCAGCTGGACAACCTCGTCGTGACAACGGCGCTGCCGGTCATCCGCGTCGACCTGCACGCGTCGCTGTCGGCTCTCGAGTGGACCGTCAACGCCTACACGCTCACCTTCGCAGTGCTGCTGCTGACCGGCGCGACGCTGGGCGAGCGGTTCGGCCGGCGGCGGATGCTCGTCGTCGGCCTCGTCGTGTTCACGTTGGGGTCGGCCGCCGCCGCGCTTGCGCCGACCGTCGCCTGGCTCGTGGTGTTCCGGGCGCTGCAAGGCGCCGGGGCCGCGATCGTCACGCCGCTGACGCTGACGCTGCTGTCCGCGGCGGTTCCGGTGGAGCGGCGCGGCATGGCCCTGGGCATCTGGGGCGCAGTCGCGGGCCTCGCGATCGCCACCGGTCCCGTGGTCGGCGGCGCGGTCGTGCAGGGCTGGTCCTGGCAGACGATCTTCTGGCTCAACGTGCCGCTCGGCCTCGCCCTGATCCCGCTCGCCCGCTGGCGGGTCGTCGAGAGCCGCGGTCCGGCGACCCGGCTCGACTTTCCCGGGGTTGCCCTGGCGAGCGCCGGCCTGTTCGGCGTCGTCCTCGGTCTCGTCCGCGCGAACGCGCTCGGCTGGTCCTCGACGTACGTCGTGACCGCACTCACCGTTGGCGCGGCCCTCGTCGTCGCGTTCGTGGCCTGGGAGCGTCGGGCCGCCGAGCCGATGCTGCCGATGCGGCTGTTCACCTCGCGCGGCTTCGCCGCCGCCAATCTCGCCAGCGTGCTGATGTTCTTCGGGATGTTCGGCTCGATCTTCCTTCTCGCGCAGTTCCTCCAGACGGTGCAGCACTACTCGCCGCTCTCGGCCGGGCTGCGGACGCTGCCCTGGACCGGGATGCCGATCGTCGTGTCGCCCATCGCCGGCATCGTCGCCGACCGCATCGGCGGGCGGCCGGTGGTCATCACCGGGCTGGTCCTGCAGGCCATCGGTCTTGCCTGGCTCGCCGACGTCTCGTCGCCGACGGTTGCCTACTCCTCGCTCGTCCCGGCATTCATCGTCAG
>JAFAQI010000557.1 GCA_019246495.1 Frankiales bacterium
CGCGTCGCCCACCTCGGCGACGGTGATCTCGACCTCGTACGGCTTGCTCTCGGTGGTGAAGATGGTGCCGAGGATCTGCGCGTAGGTGTTGGCGAGCATCCGCCCGGTGACGTCGCTGCGGTCGTAGGAGTAGCCGCGCAGGTCGGCCATGCGCACCCCTGCCTGGCGGAGGTTCTCGAACTCGTTGTACTTGCCGACTGCGGCGAAGCCGATCCGGTCGTAGATCTCGGAGATCTTGTGCAGCGCACTGCTGGGGTTCTCCGCGACGAACAGGATGCCGTGTTCGTAGGTCATGACGAGGACGGCGCGACCGCGTGCGATGCCCTTGCGGGCGTAGTCGGCGCGGTCCTTCATCACCTGCTCGGGTGAGACGTAACCGAACGGCATGCTCATCGGTGAACGCGGTTCCTCTCGTGTGTCCGGTGGCCGGTCGGCGTTGGCCGGTCAGCGCAGCGGGGCCTGCGGGCCGCCGGGGTTGGCCATCCGCTCGTCGACGACCTGCTGGGTTGCCCGCTCGACGTCCTCGTCGGCAAGGCGGCGGAATCCTTCGACCGTGACGCTGGTGATGACCGGGTAGATGCGCCGGGTGAGATCCGGACCGCCGGTGGCCGAGTCGTCGTCGGCGGCGTCGTAGAGGGCCTGGATGCATGCGACGACTGCGTCGTCCTCGCTGAAGTCGTCGCGGTAGAGCTTCTTCAGCGCGCCGCGGGCGAACACACTGCCAGAGCCAACGGAGTGGAAGCTGTGCTCTTCGTAGCGACCGCCGGTGACGTCGTAGGAGAAGATCCGGCCGGCGGCCGCGGGGTCGTCGGCGTCGACGTCGTATCCGGCGAACAGCGGTACGACGGCAAGACCCTGCATCGCCATCGCGAGGTTGTTGCGGATGAGCATCGACAAGCGGTTGGCCTTGCCGTCGAGCGAGAGCGTCGTACCTTCGATCTTTTCGTAATGCTCGAGCTCGACCTGGAAGAGCCGGACGAGCTCGAGCGCGATGCCGGCGGAGCCGGCGATGCCGACACAGGAGTAGTCGTCGGCCTGGAAGACCTTCTCCATGTCGCGCTGGGCGATGACGTTGCCCATGGTGGCGCGCCGGTCGCCGGCCATGACGACGCCGCCGACATGGGTGACGGCGACGATCGTGGTGCCGTGCGGTGCGTCGAGGGTCACCCCGGGCGTCGCTTCGGCGCGGCGAGCCGGAAGCAGGTCCGGCCGGTGTGCAGCAAGGAAATCGGCGAAGGAGCTGCTCGCCGGCGCGAAGAACGCGCTCGGCAGCCTGCCGCCGTCAGCGAGTGCATCCATGCGCCCACCCTGCCACAGAGGGCAGGTCAAGCGGCGGGAGCAGGGGGGAAGATCTCGTGGAGGCGCCGGCGCACCACATCATCTGTCGGCTGTCGCTCCCGGAGGTAGTCCGCAGCCGCCTCCAACAGAGCCGGATCGTCCCGAAACTGGCCGAGCCCCATGTTGCAGGGGCCGCACAACAACCCTCGCACCGCGCCCGTGGAGTGATCGTGGTCCGTATGCGTCGGCGGCGTGGCGCCGCAGATCACACACCGTCCACCCTGCTGCTCCAGCAACGCCTGGTGTTCCTCTGGGGTCAGGCCGAAGGCCGACTTCAGATGGCCGACTCGAGACTGCTTGCGGCGGCACGTTTTGCAATAGGACGCAAGCCCATCGCGGACTGCTGCGTTGCGATGCCAGTGGTCGAGGGGCAACGATTGCTGGCAGCCAGGACAGTACTTGTGGCCAGTCGGAGCAACGACGCGCTCGCGAACCGTGCGTCCACGTCGGCGCATGCGCTCGCGGTAAGCCCGCGCCGAACGGCCTGAATAGCACTCCTTGCAGTAGAACTGCAGGCCATCCGGACGAGCTGCGTTCCGCGAGAACGCTCTGGCCGGAAGGGTGCGCCGACAGTCCGGGCAGGTCTTCATCATACTGGAGTTAATTGGTTCGCTGACTCTACTGACCCCCCTTCTGCACGTAGCCGCGTACAAAATCCTCGGCGTTCTCCTCGAGCACCGAGTCGATTTCGTCGAGGATGTCGTCGACGTCGTCGGACAATTTTTCGTGCCGTTCCTGGACGTCGGCGGTGTCGACTTCCTCGACCTCGTCGACCTCCTGCGCGCGGCGGTTTGCGCGCTGCTGACCGCCGTCGTCTTTCGTGGCCATTGCCCACCTCCGGGTGCGGGTCGTTGCTGCGACAGTACCGTCCGGGACTGACGCATACGTGCATGTCATCGGCAGATCGGGACACGATGGCAACCGTGGACATCGACGACGTGGCGGACGAGCTCTATGGGCTCGCTCCGGAGGACTTCACCGCGGCGCGGGATGCTGCCGCACGCGCGGCGACCGACGCGGAACTTCGCACGAGCATCAAGGCGCTGCGCAAACCGACCGTCGCGGCGCACGAGGTCAACCGGCTCGTGCGTGAGCGGACCAGTGACGTCGACGCGTTGCTCGACCTCGGGGCGCGACTTCGCGAGGCCATGGGTCGCGACGCGGCGGAGGTGCGGCGACTGTCCGAGAAGCGTCGC
>JAFAQI010000212.1 GCA_019246495.1 Frankiales bacterium
TCAGCGGGACGCGAAGCGGACCAGCCGCTCCTCCTCGAACGAGTGCCGGTTGTCGTGCACCAGCACCTGCGGGGTGCCGCGCGACGCGGCGAGGGCGGCGTAGATCTCGCCGCACTTGTCGCCGACGGTTGGATAGCCGTCGCGATAGACGAGATAGACCGCGCTACCGCCGACGAGCGACAACACGCGCTTCGTGAACGCCGCCGGGTCGGCCGCCTCGTTGCGCGCCTTGTAGTCGACCCAGTCGACCATCGCCGCCGAGCCGAGAGTGGGAAACACGACCTGGCGCCCGCTCGTGGGCGCGAGCCGGTGCACGGCCGGCCCGAGCTGGTCCGGGCAGAACACGACGACGTCGCCGGGCGCCGCACTCGCAAGTGCCGACGCGACCTGCGCCGCCTCGGTCCGCGTCTGCCCGGCGTACGTCGCACCGACCGCGACCCCCAGCACAGCGGCGAGGCCGACGACCGGACGCCGAGCACGGGCGGGAAGTACGCCGACGGCGGCCGCGATCGCGAGCAGGAACGGAGCGAGCACGACCGCGCTGTACCGCGAGGCGTAGGCGCTGCGTTGCACCGCGCTCACCGCAACCGCGACGCCCATCGTCGCGGCCACGAGAGCGATGAGGAGGGACGACGCGGTGCGGCGCGGTCGGCCGATCAACACGCCACCCGGTGCCGTTTGTCCGGCGATCGCGACCGCGAGCAGTGCGTAGTAGAGGAAGCCGAGCACCATGCCGGTCGCGAGCAGCCCGTGGCCGGCCCACGCGGTCGGCGACTGCAGCACCGTGCCGAGTGACGGCGGAGCGCCCCAGGGTGCGCCGGTGTGCGCGGCTTGGTAGGCGAACGACGGCAACCACGGTGCGAACAGCGCAGCGCCGACGAGCATCGCCGCGACGGCGCGCCATCCGCGCCGGTCGCCGCGGCGCACGGCCAGCCACAGCGCGCAGGCGCCCAGGACGGCGAAGAGGAACAGTGACCAGTAGTGCGTCAGCAGCAGCGCACCGGTCACCACGCCCGCGGCCACGATGTCGAGGGGACGTCCCGTTCGGCACAGCCGCTCGTAGGACAACCCGGCGAGAACGGTGAGCAGGATGACGAGGGAGTACATCCTCGTCTCCGTCGCGTAACGCACCGCGAACGGCGACGTCGCGAGCAGCAGCACTGCAACACCCGCGACGGATCGGGCGAACCCGAGCCGCCGTCCGAGCACCCACAACAGCGGCAGCGTCGCGAGCGAACACAGTCCCGACAGCGCGCGGACCGCGAGGTTGCTGGTGCCGAAGACGGCCATCCAGCCGTGCAGCAGCAGGTAGTAGAGCGGCGGCGCGCCGTCGTGGCGCAGCGCGCTCAGCAACCCGGACACCGACCGGTGCGCGATGTCGACGGTCTGTGCCTCGTCGAGCCACAGCGGCGACGTGGCGATGAACCGAAGGGCGATGCCAGCGGCGAGGAGGAACGCCAGACCGGCAACGACACCCCGCGGCCACGACTCGGCCCGCGCGCCGCGCGGCGGATCCGACGGAGCCGCCACCGGTGGCTCCGCTGTGCGCGTCATGCGCGATGCCCGAACACGACGACATGCAGGAGCACCGCGCCGCGCGGCAGACCGACGATTCGCACGGCCGTGGCGTCCGCGGGCACGACCGCGCGGGCGTCGAGCAGGACCGGCCGGACCGACGACCGGGCAGTCGGCAGCGTCTGCCAGGTGCCGTCGCTCCGCCGCACCTCGATCACCGCGCGGGCGACAGCCGCCGCAGGGACCTGAGTCACCTCCGCCGACACCTCCCGCACGACGGCACCGGAGGGCAGCGGGCCGGTGGCTGTTGCCAGCGAGCCGTCGGGCCGCGGGGTGCCCGGTCCGGTCAACGCGAACACCGTCGCGCGGTCGGTGCCGGTGTAGACAGGCACGGCCCAACTGGACGCGGACAACGCGTCGAGCACGCAGCCGTTGTCCATCACACCGGGCCACTTCACGTCGGCGTCGACGACGGTGGCTACGTGCAGGCTCGCCAGCTGGCGCCGCACGGCGGGAATGTCCATCGGTTGCCCTGGCGGGCAGTACAGCGTGAAGTGCACGACGTTCGTCGCGGGGCGCCCGGTGAACCCGGCGAACGTCCAGCGATACGCCGTCGAGATGCTCCACGCCGGCGGCGTCAGTGTTCGGAGCGCGGCAACGTAGCCCGACCCTTCGGCGTGCGGGGTGCTTTGGCCGAGTCGCAGCAGATAATCCCGCGGCATCTGGTCGACGAGCAGCCCGACGACGAACAGCGCCGGAAGGACCGCGCCGTACGCCGGAACAGAGCTCAAGCGCCGCACACGCAACCGGGTCGCCGCGAGGCGGAGCAGCGAGCCCGTCTGCCACCAACCGAAGACGTACCACGCGACCGCCAGCGGCAGCACGAGGATGATGCGCCGTTCGTTGATGAACGGGTAGGGCAACGTCTCCGCCAGATAGAGGACGACGATCAGTGGAGTTGCGTCAAGCCGCTGCCGCCACCACCGCCACATGCCCAGCATGACCAACGGAGCGGCGGTCACCCGGACCGCGTCGAGCGCGACGTCGAGGACGCCGGCGTGCCCGTAGAGGAACGCACCTTGCGTCGGCACAAGTGACTGCGGCACGGCGAACGAGATGTAGTTACGAAGGCCCGACCACGCGGCCGGGATCAGCGGTCCCGAATGCCCGTAGTCGCTCGTATAGCGGTCGCCGATGACGGCGCCGGCGCCCAGCCGCGACAGCAGCACGGGAGCAACCATTAGCACCGTTGCGCCCAGCACCCACAGAAGCAGCCGGCGGTTGCGCCGCCACAACAGCCAGCCGCAGACCCCGAGCAGCATCGGCAGCCCGGCCCACTTCGCGATGAGCAGGTACGGCGCACCGAGCGCGACGACGACAGACCACCGCCGGCGAGATTGCGGATCGTCATCGATGACGGATAAGCCATAGAGCACCAGCAGAAACACGAACAGGAACACGGACTCCGGCATGACCTCGGTCGCAAACGTCGCGCCGAGGGGGTTCAGCGCGAACAGCAGCAGCACCGCGCCGCGGACGGCCAGCGGCGTCGCCCGGCGCCGGAGCAGCGCGTCGAGCACGACGATGCTGCCGCAGAACGCAAGCAGCGAAAGGCCACGAATCGCGTCGTCGAGCACACCTGCGCCGAAGTGACCGAACAGCCACACGAGCGGGACGAGCACGGCGGCGTAGCCGGGCGGATAGACCCCTTCGGTCGGTGCCCCGGGAGCGGACGTGTCGACGTAGCCCTTGCCCGAGGCAAGTGCATGCGCCATCGACAGGTAGTGCCCGTCGTCGTCGAACGAACCCACGGCATAGTGCGGCGCGACGAGGAGCGCATGCACGACCCCGACAACGACAGCGACGAGGAGCGGCACGGTCGCCTCGTGCCCGGCTGTCGGAGGCGGAACGACGCGCGGCTGCGCGCGCACACCGAGCGTCGTCACCTGATCATTCTGCCCGGTCGCCGCGAACGGCAGCCGAGCGGCGAGCGTCTGCCGACTCAGTACGCCGGTGGCAGCGTGACGATGAACGAGCCGCCCCGGTCCGCCGAGTGCTCGTAGCGGACCGAGCCTTCCATGGCCTCGACGAGCCCCTTCACGATCGACAGGCCGAGTCCGGTGCCGGTGGCCTTGCGAGTGCTGCCCGCGCTTGCCTGGGCGAACTTCTCGAACAGCCGGTCCCGGAACTCCTCGTCGACGCCGACCCCGCTGTCGCGCACGGCGATGGACACCGCGCCGGCTTCGCGAACCACGTGAACGGAGACGGGCGGGGCGCCGTACTTGATGGCGTTGTCGAGCAGGTTGATGAGGACGCGCCGCAGGTGCTCGATGTCGGCCACGACGTTGCTGTCGACGTCACCGACGAGCCGCAGGCTCGGCAGGCGTTCCCGGAAGTCGCCGGCGAGCTCCTCCAGCAGCGGCCGGAGCGGAATCGGCAGCAGCTTCGTGTCGAGCTTGCCGGACTCGATGCGGGACATCTCGAGCAGGTCGTTCACCAGGCCGGAGAGACGACGGCTCTGCCGGTCGATGATGTCGATGAACGACTTCTTCCGCTCGTCGTCCACGCGGTCCCAGTGGCGGATCATCGTTGCGCAGTAGCCGAGGATCGAGGTCAGTGGTGACCGCAGCTCGTGCGACACCATGGCCACGAAGTCGCTCTTGAGCTCGTCCAGCCGGCGCAGCTCGTTGTTGGCGCGCTCGAGCTCCTCCAGAGTCGACCGCAGTGCGTTGTTGGCGACCGACAGCTCGACGGTGCGCTCCTCGACGCGGCGCTCGAGCGACAGGGTCAGCGCCTGCACCTCCGCGAAACCTTCCGCGTTCTCGAGGGCCGCACCGGCGAGCGTGCTGACGAACTCCGCCAGCCGCTCCTCGTCGGCACCGAACAACCCGGTCAGCTGCCGGTGCACGACCATCCAGCAGGCGACCGGGCGGCCGCGCATGAAGATGGGCGCCGCCAATGCAGACTTCGCCTGTTGCAGCACGAGACTGTCGGCCGGGTCGTCGTCGAGGTCCGGCTCGTGGACAGTGACCGCGCGGTCGCGCATCGCGCGTTCGACCAGCTGTCGGCTGAGGCCCAGCCCCGACGACTCGTCGAGTGGCACCAGCCTCTCCTCGGCCGGGTCGCTCATGTCCACGAGGACGATGTGGCACTCCTCGCTGCGCAGCAGCTCGGTGGCGGCAACCCGTACGACGTCATAGACATCGGTCGGTGTCAGCGCGCCGGCGATCTGCCGGCCGACGCGCAGCAGCGTGTCGAAACGGTCGACGAGCGAGAGGCTCGGCGCCGTCGACCCGCCGACCGTCGCAGCGCCGCCAACCGGCACGCTGCGGGTGAGCTCGCGGGCAACCGGACCCGCGGGCGGTCGACCGTCCTCGCGGGCATCGCTGAGCTCGTGCACGAGCTCGAGCTCTCTCGCCATCCGCAGCGCGTCTGCGACGGTCGCGGCCCGGGCGATCAGGCGGCGGGCCCGACGCTCGCGGCCGGAGAGCGTCGCGAGCGCCGCCTGCTCGCGCAGCGCGTGCGGCAGGTTGTTGCGATAGCTGTGTGCCAGCCTGCGGGCCTTGCGCGCGACGCGCTCGGCCCGGCGCAGAAGCGCGCGGCGCTCGGTGAGCCGGTAAGGGCCGACCTGTTCCGCGCACATGCGCAACGCGGTCACGAGCCAGGGCAGCACGGGAGCGACGTACTCGCTGCGCACCCCCTGCGCGCGGATGCGCCCGCAAGCGTCAACGAGTGCGGCGATCGCCCCTTCCGGGTCACCGGCGGACAACAAGCGAACGGCCTCAGCGGTCAACAGCTCCGCCGCGGTGTGCACATCGCCCTGGCTGTGAGTGAGCTCGCGGGCGATGTCGTCGGCACCGACCCGGCCACCCGTGACCTTGGCGAGTCCGGCCAGGCTGATCGCCGCGGCCTGGTGGTCACCGATCTCGACACCGCTCGCATAGCAGCGTCGGAACGCCTCGAGTGCCGCCTCGGGCTCGCCGAGCCGGTAGTGGCAGTAGCCGACGTGCCACGTCGCAGTGTTGATCTCCCACTGGTCGCCCGTGCGGTCGAGCAGGCGGATGGCCTCGGTGAGCTTGTCGATGGCATCGTTGAACCGCGACGCGGCGTAGAGAACGACGCCGTAGAAGTGCAGCGACTGACCCTGCCCCCACACGTCACCGAAGTCACGTCGGATTTCGAGGGACTTCTTCGCATAGGCGATGCCTCGGCCGTACCACGGCAGCGTGCTCATCACCGGCGCGTGCTCGGAGTAGGCCTGCGCGAGCTCGAGCGTGCGCGGATAGCGCTCGAGGATGTTCATCTCCCGGATGTGCGCCCACAGCGTCGGAACGCGCCCGGCGCTGAACCAGTAGGAGTAGGCGAGCCGGCTGCAGATGCGCGCGGCGAGGATGTCGGTGGCGCCGTCGGCGAGCTTGCGTCTCCGATAGACAACGGGCGGCAGCAGGCAGTGCATCGCCTGAACGATCAGCTCCCACACGGCGAGCAGCAGGAACGTCGAACGCCGTCGTGGCACGAACCGGCCGAGTGAGCGCAACGCACCTTCGAGGTGACCGACCGACGCGGGCACCTCGCCGCGCTTGAACGTCAGCTCGCCGAGGCGAAGGTTGATCTCAGCCTGGTCGCTGCTCGCGTCGGCGACCTCGAGAGCGGCGGTGAAGCACTCGGCTGCCTCGTCGTATCGACCGCCCAACATCAGCACTTCGCCGAGTCCAGCGCGGACTACGCGCATCGTCTCGCGGTCGTCCGCGTTGACACCGGCGACGGCAATGCGGAACTGCTGCTCGGCGGCGCCGAGGGCGTGCCGGGCACGGGCCTCCGCCGCGGCTGCCAGGGCGTAAGGGAGCGCAGCGGCGTCGTCACCTGCGGCATGGAAGTGGTAGGCGAGGTCGTACGACGACGCGTCTTCGCGCTCGGTCAGCAGCGTGGCCGCGCGGGCGTGCAGCGACGCGCGGTCTGCGTCGGAGTGGCGGGCGAGCAGGGCCTCGCGCAGCTTGTCGTGCACGAACGTCGCGACGCCTGCGTCGGGGTCGAGCCAGAGCAGATGCCGGGCCCGGAGCCCGTGCAGGGCGAGGACTGCGTCGACCGGCTCGACGCCGACGAGACCGGCGGCGAGGTCGATGTCGAACTCCTTGCCGAGCACCGCACCGGCGCCGACGAGGTCCAGGATCGCCGGGTCGAGCAGCTCCAGCCGCTGGCTGAGGAAGGTCGCCGCTTCCCGGGACGACTGCGCACCCGCCATCAGGTCGTCGTCGGTCCGCCAGATCCGCCCGTCGTGGAACAGCGCGCCCGACTCCACGAGACCCCGGAGCACCGCACTGGCCATGAACGGGCTGCCCGCCGACAACCGCTGGATGACGTCGAGTGCCGCGTCCGGCACCTGACCGGCCATCGAGTCGACGAGCGAGCGCACGTCCTGGTTGGTGAACGGGCTGAGGGACAGTCGCCGATTCGAGGCGGCGCGCAGCGGGTCGCCTCGACGTACCTCTTCGCTGCGGTAGGCCGCGACGAGGAGAAGCCGCCGGTCGTCATCAGAATTGGCGTGGTCGCGCTGCCATCGCCCGAGCAGGCGGACCGTCGCCTCGTCCGCCCACTGGCAGTCATCGAGCAGTACGACGACGACGCGATCTCCCGAACCGAGCGCGTCGAGCAGGTGCACGAGCGACGCGAGGGCGCGCGCCTCACCGAACTCCTCCGGCCCGAGCAGCTCGTCGGTCGGCACGTCACCGAGCAGCGGTTGTAGGGCGGGAAGGACGCTGATGAGCACACCGACCTCGGCGGCGAGGTCGTGGCGCAGGCGTTCGGCAAGGTGCGGATCCCGCTCCGCGGCGACGACGAGACCGTCCGCGACTCCTTCGAGAAGCTGGAACGGCCGCCGCGCAGCCTGGTCGACACCCTGGCCGCGCAGCACGACGGTCTCGCCGGCGACGCATCGCACAGCCAGCTCGTCGAGCAGCCGCGACTTCCCGCCGCCCGACTCGGCCTCGAGCAGCACGACGCCGCCTTCGCCGGAACCCGCCAGCCGGACCGCGTCGAGCAACGACGCGAGCTCGCTGCGCCTCCCGACGAATGCCGGCTCGGTGATGGTCGAACGCCGGTCGTGCATGCCCAGCGAGATCGACGGATCGGTCTCACCGGCGGCAAGAGCCGCGGCGAGCTCGCGGATGTCGGCGAGCACACCGTCGGCGGACTGGTAACGGTCGCGCGGGTCCTTGCGCAGCAACCGCTGGACGATCTGCGCGAGCGCGGCCGGGACCTGCTCGACGTAGGACCGCAGATCCGGCGGCGGTGCCGACAGATGCTGGCGCAGCACCTCCCCGACGGACCGTCCCTCGAACGGCGGTCGACCGGTGAGGCACTCGAAGAGCACGACGCCGGCGGCGTAGAGGTCGGACCGTTCGTCCACCTCGCGATGCACGAGCCCGGCCTGCTCCGGTGACATGTAGCGCGCGGTGCCGACGGGCTCGTCGCGGACCGACGCGTCGAGCTGCACACTCCGCGCGAGACCGAAGTCGATCAGCGTTGCGCCGGCAACCTCGTCCTCGCCGACCATGATGTTGCTCGGCTTGATGTCCCGGTGCAGGACGTCGCGGTCGTGCACGAGTGCGAGGGCGGCGAAGAGGTCCTCGGCGAGATGCAGTGTCTCCGCGACGGACAGCCGGCCGCCGCGCAAGCGTTCGGCGAGGGTCCGGCCGGGCAGCAACGGCATCGCCAGGTAGAACAACCCGTCGTCCTCACCGGCGTCGACGAGCGGCACGAGGCCGGGTCCGGACAAGGAGCGCAGCACGTCGGCCTCGTGCAGCAGTCGCAACCGCGTGCCCCGCGACAGTGCATCGGCACGCGCGGTTTTCAGTACGACGGCGGCGCCGGTCTGCTCATCGTGAGCGACGACAGTGGCGCTTCCGGTGCCGCGCTGCATGACGCGCTGGACCCGAAAGCGGTCGGCAACGATCGCGGGGACCGGGCCCGGGCCCTCGGCCGGTCCGCGCGGGCGCGGCATCCTGCCGGTGGTCGTCGCCACTCCGCTCCCCTGGTCTGTTCGACCGACGGTAACACCGCGATTACGCAGCAACCGGGCCGTTTCACCAGGCGCAACCCAACGGCGTATGACAAACCGGGGCAACTGCCGCGAGGCCGTCGGGTCAGGCCACGACACCTCTGCGGCGGAGCTCGTGGATGTCGTCATCGGTGAGGCCCAGCTCGCCGAGAATGCGGTCGGTGTCGGCCCCGAGTGCCGGCACCGGAAGCATCGGCGACTCCCCAACCGGCTCGACGGCAGAACGGATCGCGCGAACCTCGCCGGCGGGTGTCGCGACAGTGCGCCACCGGTCACGGGCGACGAGCTGCGGATGGTCGAGGACCTCGTCGACGGCGTTCAGCCGCGC
>JAFAQI010000372.1 GCA_019246495.1 Frankiales bacterium
CTCCGCGCCGGAGCGGTTCTTCCGGCCGCCTTACGTCGGTCATCGCGGTTGGGTCGGCATGCGCCTGGACGGCGATGTCGACTGGGCCGAGGTCACCGAGATCTGCACCGATGCCTTCCGCTGCGTTGCTCCGAAGCGTCTGGTCGCAGTCCTCGACCAAGAGTGAACCCGGGCGTCGCGCATACTTCCCGGGCATGTCGACCGTTCTCGTCACCGGCGGCACCGGAACCCTCGGCCGCGCGCTCGTTCCGCTGCTGCTCGCCGACGGCCACGACGTGCGCGTGCTGTCTCGCCGGACCGCACCGCGGGTGCCGCCGGGTGCCACGGCGTACGCCGGAGACATCCGCACCGGGATCGGCATCGAGCGAGCCGTTGAGGGCTGCGATGTCGTCATCCACGCCGCGTCCAACCCGCGACGCCACGTCATGGAGACCGAGGTCGAGGGCACGCGCAGTGTCGCCGCAGCCGCCCGCTCGGCCGGCGCGCACGTCGTCTACGTCTCGATCGTCGGCGTCGACGAGCACCGCTACTTCTACTACCGCGCCAAGCGGGCTGCCGAGATCGTCCTCGAGCAGTCCGGCGCGGCGTGGACCGTGCTGCGCGCCACCCAGTTCTTCGACCTGATCGAGATGTTCCTCGCCGCGCCGTTCTTCGTCCGGACCAAGGACATGCGCTTCCAACCGGTCGACGTCGCCGACGTCGCGAGCCACCTCACGACGCTCGTCGCCAACCCGCCGCCCGGGCTCGCGCCCGACTTCGGCGGTCCGGAGATCCTCACCATCACCGAGCTCGCCGAGACCAGACGTGAAGTGACCGGCCGGCGCGCCAGGCTGCTGCCGGTCCCCGCCGTCGGGTTCCTGGGCGACTTCGCCGCCGGACGCCATCTGGCACCTGGCCATCACGACGGAAGCGGCACCTGGCGGCAGTGGCTCGAGGCGGGCCGATAACCGCCTGACGCGGCCGGCCCGAGCCGGGAGACTGGTCCCTCGTGGGTCACGTCGACGTGCAGCACGTGTCCTTCCATCTGCCGGATGGAAGGCCGTTGCTCGACGACGTCTCGTTCCGGGTGGGCGACGGCGCGAAGGCCGCACTCGTGGGCGCCAACGGCGCTGGCAAGACGACGCTGCTGCGGCTCGTCACCGGCGACCTCGACCCGCACGAGGGATCGATCGTCCGCAGCGGCGGGCTCGGCGTGATGCGGCAGTTCGTCGGCTCGGTCCGCGACGAGTCCACCGTCCGTGACCTGCTGCTCTCGGTGGCACCGGCGCGGCTCCAGACCGCCGCAGCCGAGCTGGACCAGGCCGAGCTCGTGATGATGGAGCGGGACGACGAGCGCACGCAGCTCCGCTACGCACATGCACTGACGGAGTACGCCGACGCCGGCGGCTATGACGCCGAGGTCAGTTGGGACGTCTGCACCACCGAGGCCCTTGGTGTGCCGTTCGACCGCGCGCGGTGGCGTGAGGTGCGCACGCTTTCCGGCGGCGAGCAGAAGCGCCTCGTCCTCGAGGCATTGCTGCGCGGCCCGGACCAGGTGCTGCTGCTCGACGAGCCGGACAACTATCTCGACGTGCCGGCCAAGCGCTGGCTCGAACAGCGGCTCAACGAGACGCAGAAGACGGTGCTCTACGTCTCACACGACCGCGAGCTGCTCGCGCAGACGGCGACACACATCGTCAGCGTCGAGCTCGGCGCCGCCGGCAACACGGTGTGGGTCCACGGCGGCGGCTTCGCGTCGTTCCACGACGCGCGGCGGGACCGGTTCGCGCGGCTCGAGGAGCTCCGCCGCCGCTGGGACGAGGAGCACGAGAAGCTCAAGACGCTCGTCGTCAACCTGCGCCAGAAGGCGGCGTACAACGACGGCATGGCGAGCCGCTATCAGGCCGCGGTGACCCGGCTGACGAAGTTCGAGGAGGCCGGACCTCCGCAAGAGGTGCCGCAAGAGCAGAACATCTCCATGCGGCTGCGCGGCGGCCGCACCGGCAAGCGCGCCGTCGTCTGCGAGAGCCTCGAGCTGACCGGCTTGATGAAGCCGTTCGACCTCGAGGTCTGGTACGGCGAGCGCGTCGCGGTGCTCGGGTCCAACGGGTCAGGCAAGTCTCACTTCCTCCGGCTGCTCGCGCGCGGTGGCTCCGACCCCGACGTCGAACACCGCCCGGTCGACGAGCTCGTGATCGCACCGGTCGCGCACACCGGCGTCGCCCGCCTCGGCGCGCGCGTCCGCCCCGGCTGGTTCGCGCAGACCCATGAGCATCCGGAGCTGATCGGCCGAACGCTGCTCGACATCCTCTGGAAGGGCGACTCGACGCAGCCCGGCGTCGGCCGGCAGGGGATGGGTCGCGAGCAGGCGGCGCGTGCCCTCGACCGCTACGAGCTCGCTCGCGCGTCCGAGCAGCCGTTCGAGACGCTCTCGGGC
>JAFAQI010000384.1 GCA_019246495.1 Frankiales bacterium
GATCATCAGCTACGGCGACGAGGGCGCACTCGACGCGTTGCGCCGGGCGATCGCCGCGACCACGCAGTGAGCGGTTGAGGCTCTTCGCCGCTGTCCGCCCACCGGTCGTAGAGCTCGACCGGTTGGCGCAGCACGTCGATGCCGGCCTCGCGACGGCCGACGTGGCCGATGCGTTGCGCCGGGTCGTCCGCGCGCAGTGGCACCTGACGACAGCGTTCTACGGCGACGTCGACGAGCGACTGGTGGACGAGCTGCGGGAGCGGCTCGGCCGTGCGGCCGGCCGGACACCGTCGGCGAGGCTTGCCCTGCGAGGAGCCGGAACCTTTCCCGCGCAGTCAACGCGCGCGCGGGTGCTGTGGGTCGGCGTCGAAGGTGACGTGGCGACGCTCACCCGGCTCGCCGACCGTTGCGTCGCGGCCGGCCGCCGAGCCGGCGTCGATGTCGACGAGCGCAGCTACCGTCCGCATCTCACGATCGCGCGGGCCCGGCGCCAGCCGGTCGATCTTCGTGATGTCGTCGCCGCGTTGTCGTCGTACGCCGGAGCGCCGTGGCATGCGGCATCGGTGGAGCTGGTGCACAGCACCCTCGGCCGTGAGCCACGGCACGAGACGATCGACGAGTGGCCGCTCTCCGGCCACTGATCGTCAGGTCAGTTGCTCGACGACCCAGTCGATGCAGTGCGTGAGTGCCTCGACGTCGTCCGGGTCCACCGCCGGCAACGTCGCGATGCGCAACTGGTTGCGGCCGAGCTTGCGGTAGGGCTCGGTGTCGACGATGCCGTTGGCGCGGAGGACCTTCGCGATGGCAGCGGCGTCGACACTCGGGTCGAAGTCGATCGTGCCGACGACGAGTGAGCGCTTGTCCGAGTCGGCGACGAACGGACTCGCGACGGCCGACTTGTCGGCCCACGTGTAGAGCCGGCCGCTCGACTCGGCGGTGCGGCTGACGGCCCAGTCGAGGCCGCCCTGGGCGTTCATCCAGTCGATCTGCTCCGCGAGCATGAACAGCGTTGCAAGCGCCGGGGTGTTGTAGGTCTGGTCGAGCCGCGACTGCTCCACTGCGATGGCGAGGTCGAGCGACGCCGGAACCCAACGGCCGCCGGCCTTGATGCGCTCGACTCGCTCGATCGCGCGAGGTGACAGGACGGCGAGCCAGAGACCGCCGTCGGAGGCGAACGCCTTCTGTGGCGCGAAGTAGTAGGCGTCGGTCTGCGTGATGTCGACCGGAAGCCCACCGGCGCCGCTGGTCGCATCGATGAGCACGAGCGCGTCGTCGGCGACGCCTTCGGGACGTACGACGCGGGCCATCACGCCGGTCGACGTCTCGTTGTGCGGCCAGCAGTAGGCGTCGATGCCGTCATCGGCTCGGGCGACGGCGGCATCACCCGGCTCGGCTTTGATGACTGACGGCTCACCGAGATGTGGCGCCGCCTTCGCCGCCGACGCGAACTTCGCCGAGAACTCGCCGAACGACAGGTGCTGTGACCGCTGGTCGATCAGGCAGAAGGTCGCGATGTCCCAGAACGCCGTCGCGCCGCCGTTGCCCAGGACGACCTCGTATCCGTCCGGCAAGGAGAACAGCGTCGACAGACCCTCGCGCGCCCGGCGTACGACGGACTTGACGCCGGCCTGGCGGTGCGATGTGCCGAGGTAGGAGTCGGTCGTCGCGGCCAGCGCGGCGAGCTGCTCCGGGCGAACCTTCGAAGGGCCGGAGCCGAACCTGCCGTCACGGGGACGCAGGTCAGCGGGGATCACGAGATCAGCGGTCAAGTCTCAGACCTTCGGGATCTGGTCGAAGCCTTCGACTGCCTCGACGCCGCGGTTGGCCGGGCCGACGTACTTCGCCGACGGCCGGATGAGCCGGCCGGTCCGCTTCTGCTCCAGGATGTGTGCGCTCCATCCGGCAACCCGCGCGCACGTGAACATCGACGTGAACATGTGCGCTGGCACCTCGGCGAAGTCGAGCACGACGGCGGACCAGAACTCGACGTTCGTCGCGAGCACACGGTCCGGATAGCGCTCCTTCAGCTCGGCGAGCGCGGCCTCTTCCAGTGCCTCGGCAACCTCGACGCGCGGCGCGTTGAGCTCCTTCGCCGTACGACGAAGAACGCGGGCCCGCGGGTCCTCCGCGCGATAGACCCGGTGGCCGAAGCCCATCAACCGCTGCTTCGAGTCCATCAGCCGCTTCACGTAGCGACGGGCGTCGCCTTCCTCGGCGACCTCGTCGAGCATCTTCAGCACGCGCGACGGCGCACCGCCATGT
>JAFAQI010000437.1 GCA_019246495.1 Frankiales bacterium
TCCTTACCCGTGAGTCCAGCAGTCTCCAACTGGCGGCGCACACCAGGGGAAAACAGCGACGAGAACCGCTCCAGCGGGTCCGGTGTCACGAAGCGTGCGAGGCCGCCGTATCCGACCTCACCGACCTGAGCGACCGGCGGGGCGAGCCAGACGGGCCACTCGACATCGCCGTCAGGCCGCGCAGAAAGCAGCTGATCAGTCACATGAACACCCCCGGTTCGACTGACCTTAAGGGGCCCTGTTGTCGCAAGTCCGCCGAACGGGCGTTCCTCCTGGTCGAAGGAGGCGACAATGTCCTCGTGCGACCACGCGGGGGATGTTGACGGCGATGGAGATCTTCAGCGACGCGTCCGAAGCAGCCGGTGAAACGCCGGACGCACGGCTGTTGCGTCTACAGGCGGCGGCACCGGCAACGCTGCCGGCCACGACCGCGCAGGAGGACGACGCCGCCGGGGAGTTCATCCGCGCCGGCGCCGAGCTGGTTAGGAGACGAGCCCGCAGTCGACTCGGGGTCGATGCTGCGGAGGACGTCTCGGGGGATACCGCACTGAAGCTTCAGCGTTACTACAACGCGTATCGCGCGCATCCGAACCCGAAGGCGTACGCCGCTTTGGCAGGTCGGTCGGCGATGATCGATTTCCACAGAGACCGGGGGCTGCCTCTGCCGCAGTGGCTCGTCGAGCAACTTGATGACGCGGACCGCGAAGGCGAAGACACGTACGTCGTCTTGGTGGACGAACAGCCCTTTCTGCCGACGCCGCAGGCAAGCCAGGAGGCCCTTGGGCGCTCGCTCGCTGTTGTCGCGGAGGCTCGAGCCGAGTCTGCAGGCTGTCCGCGACACGGCCCGGCGGGTTGCGCGCACGACGCGGACTCGTACGAGGGCGCACGTGAGGCCTTTTGCAGGTACATCTGTGGCGACACCGACTCCTATTACACCGGCCGTCACTCACTGCAGGCCGTTATCGAGGCAGCTCTGCGTGCGCTGCAGCGTTACAAGGAGTCCTACATCGAGAAAAAGGCCCGGTTGGACGCACTCGTTTGTTATGACTGGTGGTTCTACCGCTTCGTGGAAGCGATCGAAGGCTTCGACGTCGACACTTACGCCCGGCATCCCGCCAACGGGCCGCACGGGACGCCCGCCTGGGAGATGCCATTGCCGATCCTGCGTGTAAACGACGGCTACGCGAAGGCGAAGTGGGTGCGGGACGCTGCAGGTGCCATCGGGCCGCACCGATGGAACTTTCTGCGCACCATCCAGCTCGACGGCGGCGGCGAGTTGAACCGGTTCATGTATCCGATCGCGGCGTCGCATCATGTCTATCGATCGCGAGACGACCTCGCGGCGATCATCGACATCCACCTGCAGCGGTTGTCCGAGGCCCTGCGAAAGGGGGTGGCGCGACGTGAGCCTTGAGCCGCAAGGCGGATACGGCAACGGGGCGCTTCTCCCCGGCCCGGCCGGCTACATCACGGTTCCCGGCACGTCGGGAGTCGTTGTCGTCGACGCCGTCAACCCTCACCGAATCCTGGAGAGCCTTCCGGCGGAGACACAGCACGATGCCACTCTGACGGCGGTCGCGGTCGCCGAGGCACACGTGCAACGGACGCACATCATCGCGCCACTCGCAGCCCTCGAGACCGTGCTGGCGGCGAATGCGTCGGAGGAGTACGACGCATTGGTCGACGACCGGATCTGGCGGACGCTGCCCGCCGCTGTGGCCGTGGCACGTGCTGCTGCGGACGCCCCGGGCATCGTCGACAACCTGTCGCTTCGCCACAGGGAGCAGCTCCGTGACCGCGTGCGCGCACTTCAGGCAGGACTCCGTCGTCGCCACTGGACCGGCGCCGGCACATCCGACCTCGAAGGACTGGCTCTGCTGCTCACAGAACCACCTGATGTGCCGGCCACCGAGGTCTCCGCCGACGTGGGACTTCGCGTTGCCGGCGTGGACTCCGGAGCGGCTGGTTTCGCACTGGATCTGAGCACCGATGACCTGCGACTTGACCTCGGCGAACTCGCCGATCTGATGTTCGCTGGCGCAACGTTCGCGGGCGTCATACCGGGCCTCGTCGAAGTGCGTGCGGTGCTCCAGGTCAACGCCTCCGGTCAGCTGCCTACGCTCGTGGCTCAGATCGCGATGCCGAACGGCGAAATCGTGGCGGAGGCGCCGGTCAGGGTTCTCACGGACCGTCGCGTCCTGCCACTCGCAACCGCGGAGCTGCAAGTGCCGGCTATTGCGGGAGAGAGATCGACAGACCTACATGGCACTGTCGTGGCGGCCCGTCCTTCACCCCGAACGGCGGACTCGTGGCGCCGTCTCGCCCTC
>JAFAQI010000044.1 GCA_019246495.1 Frankiales bacterium
CATCAGGCTGTATTCCTTCTTGACGTACTGAATGATCGCGTTGTCCAGTTCGTCGCCACCGACGCGGATCGACTGGCTCGTGACGATGCCGCCGAGTGAGATGACAGCGACTTCGGTCGTACCGCCCGCCCGCGCCTCGTCGTGTGCGTGCCCAGTGGCATCACCGGCGTCGAGCAGCGCGCCGTGAAGGACGCCGGCTACCAGGCGGGCGCGCGCAAGGTCTACATCATCGAGGAGCCGATGGCGGCCGCGATCGGCGCCGGGCTCCCGGTGCACGAGCCGACCGGCAACATGGTCGTCGACATCGGCGGCGGCACGACCGAGGTCGCCGTCATCTCCCTCGGCGGCATCGTGACCAGCCAGTCGATCCGCGTCGGCGGCGACGAGCTGGACAACGCGATCATCCAGTACGTCAAGAAGGAATACAGCCTGATGCTCGGCGAGCGGACCGCCGAGGAGATCAAGATGGCGATCGGCTCCGCGTTTCCCGCCCCGGACGAGCCGCACGCCGAGATCCGCGGTCGCGACCTCGTCACCGGCCTTCCCAAGACGATCGTCGTGAGCTCCGAGGAGATCCGCAAGGCGATCGAGGAGCCGGTCAACGCGATCGTCGACGCGGTCAAGACCACGCTCGACAAGACTCCGCCGGAGCTCTCGGGTGACGTGATGGACCGCGGCATCGTCCTCACCGGTGGCGGCGCGATGCTCCGCGGCCTCGACGAGCGGCTGAAGCACGAGACCGGCATGCCGATCCACATCACCGACAACCCGCTGCATTCCGTGGCGATGGGTGCCGGCAAGTGCGTCGAGGAGTTCGAGGCGCTCCAGCAGGTCCTCATCTCCGAGCCGCGTCACTAAAACCGAGCCGTACGGCGCCAGCGTCGTACTGTTCGGTCCGTCATGAGGGACTCGCGTCGCGCCCGGCTCGTGCTCGCGCTGCTCCTGCTGACTGCCTTCACCCTCATCACGCTCGACTTCCGCTCCGGCGGCGGCGGGCCGTTCCGCACCGTCGGCAACACAGTCTTCGGCCCGATCGAACGCGCGGTGACGGCCGTCACCCGGCCCATCGGCTCGTTCTTCGCAAGCCTCGGCCACCTCAACAGTTACAAGTCCGACAACGCCAAGCTCCGTGCGCAGAACCGCAAGCTGCTCGAGGAGCTGCGCACGAGTGACGCGAACCGGGCGCACCTGCTCTCGCTCGAGCGGCTCGATCACCTCGCCGGTCAGGCGCAGTTCCGCATCGTCGCTGCGCGCGTCGTCGCGATCGGCAATGCGCTCGACTTCGAGTGGACCGCGACGATCGACGCCGGAAGCAATGACGGCGTACGCCGCAACCAGACCGTCATCAATGGCGACGGACTCGTCGGCAAGACGCTCGCCGTCGGGCCGACCACGAGCACGATCCGGCTGGGCGCCGATCCGGAGTTCACCGCAGGTGCGCGCCTTGCGGGCACACAGGAGTCGGGTTTCGTCGACGGCGGCGGCCACAACCCCATGACCTTCACGATGCTCAACACTCGCGCGCCGCTCAACGTCGGCGACCGCCTCGTCACGGCCGGCGACACGGACAACCACGACCGGCCGTTCGTCCCCGAAGTGCCGATCGGCCGGATCACCCGGGTGCTGCCGACGCCCGGCCAGCTCTATCGCAAGGCCGTCGTCGCGCCGTTCGTCGACTTCACGTCGATCGACATCGTCGGGGTCGTCGTCGCTGCGCCGCGGACCGTGCCGCGCGACTCGCTGCTACCGCCGTCGCCGTCGCCCACACCGACACCGGGGCCCGGCGGCACGGGTGGCACCGGCGGAACCGGGCAGCAGTCGCCGCCGCCGTCGCCCGGCACGACCTCCGGCCGGCGCTCGACCAGCCCAAGCCCGAGCCGGACGCCGTAATGTCCCGGCGCACCGCCCTTGCCGGCGCAGTCGCGATCACCGCGCTGCTGCTGCAGGTCACCGTGATCGACCGGCTGCACCTGCCGGCCGGTCGCCCGGACCTGGCACTCGTCTGCGTGGTCGCCTTCGCCTTGGTCGGTGGTCCGACGTACGGCGCAGTGCTCGGGTTCGGGGTCGGCTTCCTCGCCGACATCATGCCGCCGGCCGACCACACGATCGGCCTGTTGGCGCTCGCTTATGCGGTGGTCGGCTACCTCGCCGGGCTGGTCGAGGACGTCGAGGAGCGGTCCGTCGTGACGACGGTCCTGATGGTCGGGCTGGCCAGCGCGGTCGCGGTGGTGGTGTTCGCGATGATCGGCGCGCTGCTCGGCAACGCCCACATCAGCCTGTCCGCGGTGGCCCACTCGCTGGCCGCCACGGTTATCTACGATGTGGTCCTGGCGCCGTTCGTGGTGCCACTCGTGTCCGGTGCCGTTCGGCACGCGGAGCCTGCCGGATGAGCGAGTGCCCGCCTACGACGCGGACCAGCCCCGGAGCAGAGCAGGAGCCCCATCCGTGAGCGACCGGTCACGGCTGCGCCTCGTGGTGCTGCGCGTCCTGATCGTCTCGCTGCTGCTCACCCTGCTGGGCCGGCTCTGGTATCTCCAGGTGCTCGCCGGGCCGCAGTACGCCCGGGCCGCGGCCGACAACCAGGTCCGCGACATCATCGCGACCGCGCCGCGCGGCGAGATCCTCGACGACAAGGGCCGTCCGTGGGCCCGTAACAAGACCGCGCTCGTCGTGTCCGTCGACCGCCTCGCCCTGCAACGGCAGTCCGACGGCGGAACGCAGGTGCTGCACCGGCTCGCGCACGTGCTCGGGGTCTCCTACGCCGACCTCTACCCGCGCACCGAGCTGTGCGGGAAGGGTGGCCTGCCGCACGGCTGCTGGAACGGCTCGCCGTACGAGCCGATCCCGGTCACGCAACTCAAGGACGACCGTCGCTCGACGCTGCTCGCGCTTCAGATCCTCGAGCGCAAGGAGGACTTCCCGGGCGTCACCGCGGAGCTCGCCGCGGTCCGTCACTACACCAAGCCGCTCGGCGCCTATGCCACGCACGTGCTCGGCAACCTCGCGCCGATCACGCCGGACGAGCTGAAGAAGCTGCCGCTGGCCGAGCAGGCAGCGCGGCTGCGCGACCTTGTCGGTCGGCAGGGGCTGGAGCAGCAGTACGACATCTTCCTGCGCGGCCGGGCCGGCGTCACGCAGGTCGCGGTCGACCACATGGGCGGCGTGACCGGCACGCTGAAGCAGACGTCGCCGCAACCGGGCGACACCGTCGTGACGAGTCTCGACGCGCGGGTCCAGGCGACGCTCGAGAGCGCCTTGGCGGGAGCGGTCCACAACGCGCGGCAGCTTGGCAAGGCCGGGTTCGGTGGCCCTGCTGACTTCGCTGCGGGCGTGGTGCTCGACGTGCAGACCGGACACGTCGTCGCGATGGGGTCCTATCCGACGTACGACCCGTCGCTGTGGGACGGCGGGCGCATCGACGCGAAGGCATACGACCGGCTCCGGCACACGCCGGGCAACCCGCTGTTGGACAAGGCCTACCAGAGCGCCTACTCGCCCGGGTCGACGTTCAAGCTCATCTCGACCTCCGGCTTGCTGAACGACGGCATGGCGTCGATCAACGGGACCTACCAGTGCAGTCCGTCGTACTCCATCGGTGCGTCGTCGTTCCGCAACTTCGAGGGCGAGGCGTTCGGCGCGATCAGCCTGCACACCACGATCGTGAAGTCTTGCGACACCGTCTACTACGGGCTCGCCTATCACGACTGGTTGCGCGACGAGGCGTTGATCCGGCAGCACAAGAAGCCGGTCGAGGGCGTGCAGCACATCGCGCGCGACTACGGGCTCGGCACGCCGACCGGAATCGACCTGCCCAACGCGACCGTCGGTCACATCGCCGACCGTCGCAACCAGCTGCTGCGCTGGAAGCAGACGAAGCGCAACTACTGCCTCGGTGCGAAGCGGCGCAAGCCCGGCGACATCCTCAAGGCCTACGACCAGGAGTACTGCACCGACGGCTGGCGGTTCAATCCCGGTCTGCAGCTGATCGAGGACATCGGACAGGGCTCGGTGCTCGTGTCGCCGCTGCAGCTGGCCGTCGCCTACTCGGCGCTTGCCAACGGCGGTACGGTGTTCGAGCCGCGGATCGGCAAGGCGATCGTCAGCCCGTCGGGCCGGGTCGTGAAGCGCATCACCGCTCCGGTCCGCGACCACATTCCGTTGAGCCGGGCCGATCTCGACTACATCCGCACGGCGATGTACGGCGTGACGCGGCAGGGTGGAACGGCCGGTGGCGCATTCATCGGCTTCCCGTTCGGCAAGGTCGACGTGGGTGGCAAGACCGGGTCCGCCGAGCTGGGCCTGAACCGTAGCTTCACGTCCGCGTGGTTCGCGTCGTTCGCGGGTCTCGCGGGGCAGAAGCCGAGGTTCTGCACGGTCATCATGGTCGACAAGGGCGGCGTGGGTGGCACGGTCGCCGCGCCGGCGGTGCGCAAGGTGTGGGACACCGTGTTCGGGGTGGAGAACCACAGGGCGGCGTTCCCGACGGGCAAGCCTCCGGTGAAACTTCCCGCGACGAGCCGGTTCGGCAACGGCGTACCGACCACAGGCAACGCGACGTCCGGCTCTGGCGCGTCACCGGCGGCCCTAGGGCCCGTCGGCTGGCCGTTGCCTGACCTGCCGCCGGCGGTATTGGCGCGGTCGTCGTGGGCCGCGCTCGGCAGCGGTCGGTGGGGAGCGGTCAGTTGACGGACTGGTCGACACCGCGGACGGCGCCGTACTCGCTTCGGCGGCGGGAGTCGCTGCGTGAGCGCGCACTCGACCGCGAGTCCCCGTTACGGCGACTCGACTGGGTGCTGATGCTCGCCGTGCTGGTGCTGTGCGCCATGGGCGCGATGCTCGTGTGGGGTGCGACGAAGCCGCAGAACCTCGCGGCGGGCATCGACCCCAACGCCTACCTGAAGAAGGACATCCTCAACGTCGCAATCGGGCTCGCGTTGGGTGCGGTGGCGGCGATGGTCGACTACCGGACGATCCGCGCGTATGCGCCCGTGGTCTATCTCGCGTCGTTCGTCGGCCTCGTGTTCGTGCTCGTGCACGGCGTAACGGTGAACGGCTCGCACTCGTGGGTGCGGCTCGGCGCGGGGTTCGAGGTGCAGCCGTCGGAGTTCGCGAAGATCGCGATCATCGTCGTCGGCGCGATGCTGCTCGGCGAACGCGCGGACGGCGCGGATGCGCCGGAGAACCGTGACGTGTGGCTGACGCTGGCGGCGACAGCGGTACCGGTGTTGCTGATCCTCAAACAGCCGGACGTCGGGACCGTGATGGTCGTTGCGTTCGTCGTGTTCGGCATCATCGCGATGAGTGGCGTGTCGGCACGCTGGATCGTCGGAATCCTGGTTGTTGCGATGGCCGGCGCGCTGGTCATCATGCACCTGCACCTGTTGCAGCAGTACCAGATCGACCGCTTCACGTCGTTCACGAACCCGAAGGCCGACACGCAGGGCGCCGGCTACAACACGCACCAGGCGCGGATCGCGATCGGCTCGGGTGGGTTGTTCGGCAAGGGCCTGTTCCACGGGACGCAGACCAACGGCCAGTTCGTGCCGGAGCAGCAGACCGACTTCGTGTTCACGGTGGCGGGGGAGGAGCTCGGACTTGTCGGCGCGGGGCTCATCGTCGTACTGGTCGGCGTCGTGTTGTGGCGTGGCCTGTCGATCGCGGCCCGGGCGGAGGACGCGTTCGGGACGCTCGTCGCAGTCGGCGTCGTGTGCTGGTTCGCGTTCCAGGCGTTCGAGAACATCGGCATGACGGTCGGCATCATGCCGGTGACCGGCTTACCCCTGCCGTTCGTCAGCTACGGCGGGTCGTCGATGTTCGCCTCGCTGCTGGCGGTCGGCCTGCTGCAGAACGTCCACATGCGCACCCGCAGCTAGAGCTGTGGCGCCAGCCGAGCTGGTTCTAACCCGGTCAGGTGGCCACAGTCCGGCGGCGGCCGAACAGCGCGAGCATCCGGGTCTGCGGGTCGGCATCGGGAGCGACGTCGACCGGCGGGTCGAAGAGGCCGGACTGCGCGAGCATCTCCGCGTTCGGTCTCGTCTCGGCGTCGACCCATGCGACGAGGTCGGCGTCCAGTTCGTCGTCCGCACCGATTCCGCGTGCGAGGTCCCAGGCGTGTACGACGAAGTCTCCGGTCAGCTGAGCCAGATATCCGGTCGCCGGCGTCTCGCCGTAGGACAAGTGCACGGTGCGGTCCAGCGCGCCGGGCGACGAGACCGCTGCCGATGCCGCAGCGAGCGCATCGTCGTAGGACCCGACCGGGTCGTCACCGAGCAGGTCACCGTCGAAGCGATCGCCCACGTCCGCGATCGTCGCGCCCTCGAGCAGCGGGACGGCCCATCGCGCCTCGTAGACGAGGTGGTTGACGAGTGCGCGCACGTCCCAGTCCGCACAGGGCGTCGGCGCCCCCCACCGGTCGGCGGGGACGCGATGCACGAGCGAGCCGAAGTGTCGGTGCGCGCGCTCGAACCGGTCGACGAGTTCGCTCATGACTGGAGTATGGCCATTTGGCCTCGCTAGAAGCCGGTCAGATGGCCATACCCTGGTCGGCGTGCCTGTCGAGTCCGTTTTCGCGCGTCTGGAGCCGCTGCTGCCTCGCGTGCAGAAGCCGATCCAGTACGTCGGGGGCGAGCTGCACAGTGTCGTCAAGGACTGGGACGACCCGGCCGGCATGGGAACTCCAGCCGGCTCCGAGCCGGTCCGCTGGGCGCTCATGTATCCGGACGCCTACGAGGTCGGCCTGCCCAACCAGGGCGTGCAGATCCTCTACGAACTGCTCAACGAACGCGATGACGTCATCGCCGAGCGCACCTACAGCGTGTGGCCCGACATGGAAGCCGTCATGCGCGAGCACGGCATCCCGCAGTTCACCGTCGACGGGCATCGTCCGGTCGGCGCGTTCGACGTCTTCGGCGTGAGCTTCTCGACCGAGCTCGGATACACGAATCTGCTCACCGCACTGGACCTCGCGGGCATCCCGCTCGACGCAGCCGACCGCACCGACGGTCACCCGATCGTCGTCGCCGGCGGACACGCGGCGTTCAACCCCGAGCCGATCGCGACGTTCATCGACGCAGCCGTGCTCGGCGACGGCGAGGAAGCTGCGCTGCGTCTCACCGACATCGTGCGCGACTGGAAGCGTGCCGGTCGCCCGGACGGCCGCGACGGCCTGCTCATGCGACTCGCCGTCGACGGCGTCGCCTACGTCCCCGCGTTCTACGACGTCGACTACCTCGCCGACGGCCGCATCCAGCGCGTCACACCCAACCGCCCCGGCGTTCCGTGGCGGGTCAGCAAGCACACCGTCATGGATCTCGACCAGTGGCCCTATCCGAAGAAGCCACTCGTTCCGCTCGCCGAGACCGTGCACGAGCGCTACAGCGTCGAGATCTTCCGCGGGTGCACACGTGGCTGCCGGTTCTGCCAGGCCGGCATGATCACCCGCCCGGTGCGCGAGCGCAGCATCACGACCGTCGGCGACATGGTGCAGCGCGGCATCGCCGCGACCGGGTTCGAGGAGGTCGGACTGCTGTCGCTCAGCAGTGCCGACCACAGCGAGATCGGTGAGATCGCCAAGGGACTCGCCGACCGGTACGACGGGGACAACGTGTCGCTGAGTCTCCCGTCGACACGAGTCGACGCGTTCAACATCACTCTCGCCAACGAGCTGTCGCGCAACGGTCGTCGTACCGGGCTCACGTTCGCACCCGAAGGCGGCAGCGAGCGGATGCGCAAGGTCATCAACAAGATGGTCACCGAGGACGACCTCATCCGCACCGTCGCGACGGCATATGGCAACGGCTGGCGTCAGGTGAAGCTCTACTTCATGTGCGGGCTGCCGACCGAGACCGACGACGACGTCATGCAGATCGCCGACATGGCGCGGCGCGTCATCAAGACCGGACGCGAGGCCGCGGGTCGCAAGGACATCCGCTGCACGATCTCGATCGGCGCGTTCGTGCCAAAGCCGCACACGCCGTTCCAGTGGGCCGCACAGCTCGACCACGAGACCGTCGACAAGCGGCTCAAGGCACTCAAGTCCGCGGTGATGAACGACCGCGACTACGGCCGCGCGATCGGCATCCGCTACCACGACGGCCGTCCGTCGATCGTCGAAGGACTGCTGTCCCGAGGCGACCGCCGGGTCGGTGCGGTCATCCGTCGCGTCTGGGAGGACGGCGGCCGGTTCGACGGCTGGAGCGAACACTTCTCCTACGAGCGCTGGGAGCGATGCGCGGCCGGGGTCTTCGCCGACACGCCGGTGAGCCTCGACTGGTTCACCACCCGCGAGCGCGACCTCGCCGAGGTGCTGCCGTGGGACCACCTCGACTCCGGGCTCGACAAAGACTGGATGTGGGCGGACTGGCAGGACGCGGTCCGCGAGGTCGAGGTCGACGACTGCCGCTGGACGCCCTGCTACGACTGCGGCGTCTGCCCGTCGCAGGGCACCGAGATCCAGGTCGGGCCGACCGGCCGCCAGCTCCTGCCGCTGTCCGTCGTCTGACCGCGCACGTCGTGAGCGCACGAAGGCAGCCCGACGGCCCGCCGCCGCCGCCGGTCGTGCAACGCCTGTGGGTCCGCTACGCCAAGCGCGGCCGGTTGCGCTTCACCAGCCACCGCGACTTCGCGCGGGCCTTCGAGCGGGCGCTGCGCCGGGCGGGCGTGCCGATGGCCTACAGCGCCGGCTTCAGCCCGCACCCGAAGATCTCCTACGTCGGAGCCGCGCCGACCGGCGTCGCATCGGAGGCGGAGTACCTCGAGATCGGCCTCGCCGAGCGGCGCGACCCCGATGAGGTACGCCGGGACCTCGACGCCGCTCTGCCGCCGGGCCTGGACGTCATCGCCGTCGTGGAGGCCGACCAGCGCGGCCTGGCCGACCGGGTGGAGGCGTCGTACTGGCGGATCGAGCTGCCGGGCGTTGCCGAGACCGACGCGCGGGCCGCGCTGGACCGCTTCCTCGCCCTCGCGAGCGCGCCGGTCGAGCGCGCCACGAAGGACGGCCACCGGACCATCGACGCGCGGGCGGCGGTGCTGGCAGCTGAGGTTCTGGCGGCCCAGGTCAGAAGCCCTGCACCGCCCGGCGCGTCGCAACCGGGAGAAACGGCCCCGAACGTCCCCTGTGCGATACTTGACCTGGTCGTTCGGCTCACCACACCGGCTGTTCGACCCGACGACGTTGTTACGGCGCTTCGCCAAGCAGCGGCCCTCTCGACACCGGACACCACCCTGGTGACCCGGCTGGCGCAGGGCCGGCTGGACGATTCGCCGCCGGCGACAGATGCAGACGAGACGCCCGCCGTGGGCGGGATCCGCCTCATCGACCCGCTGGTCGCCAACGCCGGCGCGGTTCCGCCGAACTAGCGGCGCAACCGAACCAAGGACTTCCGCGGTCGCCCGGCGACGGGGGATCGCGGCACGAACCGGCTCCTGTGCGGAGCGCTCGCCCCCCAACAGGTCGAGCGCACCCGGGAGCGGACGGGAGAACCCCCGGATGCTCGACGACGAGCGCACCGCCAGCACGACCAGCAACGACAGCACGACCAGCACCGCCAGCACGACCAGCTCCACCAGCTCGGGCGACGGCGCCCCGGCACCCGCCAAGCGCACCCGGCGCCCGGCGAAGAAGACCGCGGCCGCGGCTCCGGCCGCCGATCCCGGTACGCCGGACGGCGCGACCGACGCTCCGCCGGCCGCGCCGCGCAAGCGCACCCGCGCCAAGGCGGCCGCCGCGGCCCCGGCGACCGACGACGGCGGCGCGGCTCCGGCCACAGCCGCCGGGCCTGCCGACTCCGGCGGCGACGCGCCCAGCGCCGCCCCCCGCAAGCGCACCCGCGCGCGGAAGACCGCCGACGGTGAGCCGG
>JAFAQI010000485.1 GCA_019246495.1 Frankiales bacterium
GAGAAAGATGATGCCGATCTCAGCGGGGCTCACGGATGTGTGTGCCTTTGCGAATGGCGGGAGGATGTTGGAGAAGAACGTGTGACCGACAACGACGAGAACGACATTCGCTGCGATCACAACGAGGAAGATCCGATCTCGAGCGACAGCCCGAAAGCCGGTTCGGGCGTCTTTCGGTGCGGCCTTGTGGCCTCGTAGGTTCGGCACAGCCGTAAGCACAATCAGCGCGAAGCCTGCGTAAGTCGCAGCATCGAAGAAGTAGAGAAGCTGAAATGTGGTGAGCCGCTGCGCGGCGGCCACGATGAAGCCACCCACGGTCGCACCGAGACCGATCCCGAAGTTGCCGGCGACGCGGTCGAGCGCAAAGGCAGCCGCCCGCTGTTCCGGCGTGCCCAGCCTGACGACCAGCGTCCTATTGGCCGTCCCTGCCACGCCGATGCCGGCCCCGGCGACAACCGAGCAAGCAAAGCCCTGCCACGGACGGACTACGAACGCGAACCCGGCGTAACCGAGAGCGCTCGCGACACTTCCGGCGACCACGAGCCCTTTGGCGGAGTATCGATCGAGTAGCGCCCCCGCCGGCGGCGTGACCGTTGCGGAGATCCCCATCGTCGCCGCGAGCACCAGCCCCGCGGTCGACGCTGAAAATCCACGTACCTGGTGCAGATAGATGATCTCGAAGGGAAGAACGAGCCCGTAACCAAAGTAGTTGAGGGCGTCGCCCGCCTGGAGGATGAGCACGGGACGAGACAGCCCGGTACGCCAACCCGCGACGAGACGTTGGACGCGCTTCATCTGCCGCCGCCCAACGTCTGCGTCGCCGCCGCGTTCATGCCGCATCCCCTCCTCGACAGTCCGTCTCGGTAGAACTGACACCAGAGGCTCGAGAAACTGGGCGCTTTCAGGCCGCCCAGTTTTGGAGCGCGCCGGTGTCTACACGTCAGAGGCCGGAACCTGAGCTGCAGTTGCCGCGTTCTCTGCGCGCCTACACTCCGGCTCGGCGAGCCAGCTGCTGCGGGCACTCGAGGAGGCCGGACTGGTCATGGCATCGGACAGCGGTGACGACGGGCCATCTGCCGGCGCTACGGTCGCGGGCTGCGGTCTGGAGTTCGATGTCGTAAACGCTCAGGAAGTACTGCGAAGAACCCCACACCTGCTCCGGGTGATGCTTGCCGATCTCCCGGACGTGTGGCTGCACGGCCGCGAGTCGTCGGATACGTGGTCGCCGTACGAGGTGTGCGGTCATCTGTTGCACATCGAGGAGTGCGACTGGATCGACCGAACCAAGGTGATCCTCGAGCGTGGGACCACAACAGTCTTCGAGCCGGTGGACCGCGAGGCCGGCTTCGCCAGGTTCGCCGGCTGGTCCGTCGATGAGCTGCTCAGCCGCTTCGCGTCCGCGCGGCAAGCCAACCTGGACGAGTTGGCAGCGTTAGTCGGGCCGGGCGATCTCGACCGGCGGGGGGTGCACCCCGACTTCGGCGAGGTGACCCTAGCTCAGCTGCTGGCGACCTGGACGGTCCACGACCTCAACCATGTCCATCAGATCGTCAAGACGTTGGCAATGCAGTACCGCGACGCTGTCGGGCCGTGGCGGGCTTTCCTACCGCTGCTTGACCTGCCGTGAGGATGGGACGGCCCTGCAGGCTGGCGTTGAGCCCCTGACCTGCGGAAACGGAAGTGGAGCTGAGGGGACTCGAACCCCTGACCCCTTGCATGCCATGCAAGTGCGCTACCAGCTGCGCCACAGCCCCGGATACCCGGCCAGTCTAGCGGGCCGGACCCATCCGCCGGCCGCGGTCAGCGATCGCTCACCGCGCGTCGTCGCCGGTCTCCTCCTCAGGCGGGCTGCCCGCGTTGTGCTCCTCCAGCCGCCAGCCACGCCCGATGTCCGAAAGCATCGACCAGCGGCAGTTGCCGAGCGGCGCAAGCCTCCAATAGAGGTCCGGGTCGAGCCCGATCATCGTGCCGATCGTCGCGCGGGCGGTGCCGCCGTGTGTGACCGCCACGAGCGTCGAGCCAGGGCCGAGCTTGTCTAGCCACTCGACCACGCAGGCCGCCGCGCGCTCGCCCACCTCGGCATAGGTCTCGCCGTCCCCTCGCCGCGAGTCCTCTCCTGCCTGCCAGGCGGCGTACTCGTCGGGGAACTGCTTCCGCGCCTCCGCGCGAGTGAGGCCCTCCCACGACCCGAGATGGATCTCGCGCAGCCGCGCATCCAGAACGACGTCGACCCCGGTCTCGGCCGCCACGGCGGCGGCGGTGTCCGCAGTCCGCGACAGGTCCGAGCTGACGATGAGATCCGGATCCATCGGCCGTACGGCGACCGCCGCGGCCTGGGCCTGCGCGCGGCCGATGACGTCGAGCGCGGAGTCCATCTGCCCCTGGAACCTCCCGGTTGCGTTCCACTCTGTGCGGCCGTGCCGCAACAGCACGACGCGCCGAGTCCGCGCGGTCATGCCGAGCTCTCCCGCGCCGCCCGGCTCGACGGCGGCGTCTGCGCATCGGCCGGCAGCGGCAGCGTCGGGCAGTCCTTCCACAGCCGCTCGAGCGCATAGTAGGTGCGCTCCTCGCTGTGCTGCACATGTACGACGATGTCGACGTAGTCGAGCAGCACCCAGCGGCCGTCTCGCTCACCTTCGCGTCGTACCGGCTTCGCGCCCAGAGTCAGCAACCGCTCTTCGACGCCGTCGACGACCGATTTCACCTGCCGATCATTGGGTGCGGCAGCCAGCACGAAGCAGTCGGTGATGACGAGCTGGTCACTGACGTCGAGAATTGCGAGATGGGTCGCGAGCTTGTCGGCGGCTGCCGACGCAGCGGCTTCCGCGAGCTCGATACTCCGCGCTGAGGCGGTCAAGGCTTGTAGTCCCTTCCCAAGATGACGACGACATCAGCAACGTTCTGACCCTGCGGCGACACCGCGACATCCGTGTCCGGAAGGCGCAGTGCATGCGCCACGTCGTTGCCAAGTGTGGCGGCGGCGACGGTGTTGGAGAACACCAGCACCTTCGACGTCTTGAAGCCGAAGTTGACGGCGTTTCCACTGCCCGCGAACACGTAGCCTGCATGCACGAGCCGCGAGCACGCCGTCCCGACCAGCCCCGGCGTGCCGACTCCGTTTTGCACGAACACCCGCTTGCGCACCGCACCGGCTCCCGGTGGCAACGAGGACGCGAGATTGGCCTGAACGAAGGAGTGCACCTGCGCGTCGTCGACGCGATACGCCGGCGGACCACCCGCGTCGATCT
>JAFAQI010000083.1 GCA_019246495.1 Frankiales bacterium
CCGCGAGATGTACGACGCTGGACACACTGATCGCAACGACGACGAACAGCAGCAGCGCGATGAGGTTGTCCGGCTCACCGATCGTGAACGTGTGCAGTGGTGGAGTGAAGTACCAGTTCACCAGCAGGCTGCTCGCGACCGCTGCGACGACCGCGGGCCAGAACCCACCGATGACGGCAATCGCGACGACAAGGCTGAGGAAGAACAGCAGGTCGTCGGTCAGCGACAGATGCTGCCGGTCGGCAGCGAGCGCTGCGGTCAGGCCGGGCAGGGCGATGGCAGCAACGCCGATCGCGAGTGCCACACGGGCCGGCGGCACGGCACCGCCGAAGCCCGACCTGCGCCGATCGTCCACGTCGTCCAGTGTGCGCCTCGTCGCGGCGTTGCGCCGCCTGACCAGGATGCCGATGCCCGTGGCGGCGACAGCGGCGCCGACGCAGGACACCAGCCCGCGGACCGACGCGGTTCCGCCGAGACGCAGTTCGCCGTACGGCGCCGCGGAGAACGCTGTCGCGGTCCACCAGCCCAGCACGGCGATCGCCGCGCATCCCGCCGGCGGGGTGACGAGACAGACCGCACCGCACACCACGGCGCAGGAGGTGACCACGACGGCGACCGGCGGATGGATCACTGCCGCGACGGCACCGACGAGCAGCAGCAACCCTCCGGCTGCGGGCAGCGTAAAGGCGGCCGGCACCGCTTCGTGTCCGGCCGCGCCCAGACGTTGTCGAACAGTCATGCGTGCTCAGCACAACCTGCGCGCACGTCCCGCGGGCGGATCTTGACGCGTTCTTGACGCACCGGCCCGGAGTCTTGACGTGACGCTGAGTGCTGGGGGCGCGGGAAGAACCTAGCGTCGCTTCATGAGCCCGATCGGGGCGGTCAAACGGCTGTTCGTCGGCCGTCCTTTGAGCAGCCGTCAGATGCACGAGACGCTGCTGCCCAAGTGGTTGGCGCTTCCCGTCTTCTGCTCCGACCCGATCTCGTCGGTTGCCTATGCGACCGAGCAGATCGTGCTCGTTCTCGCCTTCGGAGGAGCGGCCTATCTGTCGTTCACGAGCTGGGTGGCGGCGGCGGTTGCCGCGCTGCTCGTGATCGTGGTTCTGTCCTACCGGCAGACGTGTGTCGCCTACCCCAATGGCGGTGGTGCGTTTGCCGTCAGTCTCGACAACTTCGGTCCGCCGGCCGCGCTTGTCGCGGCGAGTGCGTTGCTCGTCGACTATGTGATGACGGTCGCTGTGTCCGTTGTCTCCGGCGTGATCGCGATCACCAGCGCGGTGCCGTCGCTGACCCGGCACACGGTCGCGTTGTGCGTCGGATTCGTCGTCCTGCTCATGCTCGCGAACCTGCGCGGCGTGAAGGAGTCCGGCCGCGCATTCGCCGTGCCGACCTACACGTTCATCGCGCTGACCTATCTGATGTTCGTCGTGGCGATCGTGCAGGGTCTGCGCGGACATCTGCCCGCGGCGTCGACCGTTCACCTGCAGCTGCACCGCACCGAGCGGGTGGGCGGGTTGTTCACGATGCTGTTGGTGATGCGGGCGTTCGCCTCGGGTTGCACCGCACTCACGGGAGTCGAGGCGATCAGCAACGGCGTACCCGCGTTCCGCAAGCCGAAGTCCCGCAACGCGGCCACGACGCTGACGCTCATGGGTGTGCTCGCGGTGAGCATGTTCGTCGGCGTCACCGTGCTCGCGTTGCATCTGCACGCACACGCACTCGCGTCGGGCAACCCGTCAGTGATCTCGCAGCTCGCGGCCGCGGTGTTCGGCGGCAAGGCGTTCCTCTTCTACCTCTACCAGGCGGCAACCGCCGGGATCCTCATCCTCGCCGCCAACACCGCCTTCAACGGTTTTCCCGTGCTCGCGTCGATCCTCGCGCAGGAGCGCTACCTGCCGCGCCAGCTGCACAACCGGGGCGACAAGCTCGTCTTCAGCAACGGCATCGTGCTGCTCGGCGGGTTCGCCACCGCGCTGATCGTCGGGTTCAACGGCAGCCTCGATCATCTGATCCAGCTCTACATCATCGGCGTCTTCACGTCCTTCACACTCAGCCAGGCAGGCATGGTCCGGCACTGGAACCGGTCGCTCGACACTGCTGCTCCGGACGCCGCACGCCGGATGCGCGTCTCGCGCGCGATCAACATGTTGGGTGCGGGCTCGACGGCGCTCGTCCTGCTGATCGTGCTCTATTCGAAGGTGACGCACGGCGCATGGATCGCGATTCTCGCGATGATCGTCATGTATCTGCTGATGCGCGCGATCCACGCGCACTACGACGCCGTCTCGACCGAGCTCGAGGTCTCCTCCGCCGTGCGACCGCTGCTTCCGGCACGGAATCACGCGGTGGTCCTCGTGTCGCGCTTGCACCTGCCGACACTGCGCGCGGTCGCCTATGCAAAGGCAACGCGGCCGAGCAGCCTCGTTGCCGTCACCATCCGCACCGATGAGTCGGACACCGAGCGCCTCGTCCGGGCGTGGGACGAACATGCCGTCGACGTCCCGCTCGTGATCCTGGACTCGCCCTACCGGGAGATCACCCGGCCGTTGCTCGACTACCTGCGCGGCCTGCGTCGCGAATCACCCCGCGATGTCGTGACCGTGTTCATTCCTGAGTACGTCGTCGGCCGGTGGTGGGAGCAGTTGCTGCACAACCAGAGCGCACTGCGGCTGAAGGCGCGACTGCTCTTCGAGCCCGGAGTCATGGTGACGAGCGTCCCCTGGCAGTTGCGGTCGACCCACGTGCCGGCAAGCCCGGCCATAGTCGATCCGGTCCATGCCCCAACCGGACGAGCCGGGTCGCATGTGGCCGGAAGTAACCATTGATTCTCGTGTGACTGGAGAGAACCGTGGGTTGTGCGGCACGCGCTGCGCACGATGTCGGTCCGGGGGGAGCGATCCACGATGGGCTGGAATCTGCCGAGCACACCTGCTGACAGCGACTACGACGGGATCGACGACGCGCTCGAGATGGCGCTCGCGGCGCGCTATGCGCCGGTGATCCTGTTCCACCCGTCGGAGATGAACTACCCGGCACGCGTCGAGTGGTTCGCCGAGAAGGTGCAGATGCAGTTCGTGCTGCCGGACGGCACGACCAAGCCGGTCGACACATCGACCGGCCAGCCCTGGCCGGCGGGCACCGACGCGCTGAGCATCCTGTCCGGTGACCGCACCCACACCGGCTGGTCGACGCCACTCGGCGTGACGACGAACGACCCGGCGCCCGACATCAACACTCCGCACGACGGCGCGATCTTCCTGTCCGACATCCAGGGTGACGACCGGTTGGGGCAGCACGACAACACCTCACCGCCTCGGCCCGAGCCCGAGACGTGGACGACGTACTGCCACGTCTATCCGACCAGCGACGGCGGCGTCACGATCTCCTACTGGCACTTCTTCGCTTACAACGAGGTGACGCACCTCGGCACGTCGACCGGTAGCCACAGCAGCGACTGGGATGCGTGCATCCATGTGCACCTCGACAGCTCGCTGCAACCGGTCGGAGTGACCTACAGCCGGCACTCCGACGACCATCCCGGCACGCGGAAGCCGTGGGCGGGGCTGACCGAGACGATCCTCGGCACCACTGTCACAAGCCCGATCACGGTGGTGCGGGACAACGCCGGCAACAAGACGCATCCGGTGGTCCTGCTCGACGCCGGTCGGCACGCGTCGTTCTGGTCTCCGGCGGACTGCGACGCTGCGCCGTATCACGGTGACCGCGTGGACACGGTCGATCCGGCCGCGCTCTCCAACGGGGTCGTCTGGGAGACCTGGCCCGGCGGCCACATCACGCAGAAGGGCCAGATCGACCATCAGCTCGCGTCATCTCAGGTCGAGGTGTCGAGCGAGCAGTTGGTGAACCTCGGGGAGTACCTGCCCGGGCCGGCCATGGGCAACGCTCCGGTCGGCGCGGGTGTGGTGCTGCCGTCCGGAAGCAACGAGTGGCTCCGCTACGCCGGCTACTGGGGGGAGCTGCCGCACCCGAACATCGGCGGCGCGGGCGTCCCCGGGCGAGGGCCGGCGTTCCAGGGATGGACGGGGTCGTCCTACTGCGCGTGGTACGTCAACGCCGCGAGCAGCCCAGCGAGTGTCTCGAGCGGCGCGATGTGGCGTACGCCACCGACGATCGTCGTGACGACCGTCGATGCGACACATGTGCGCGCGACCGTTGTCTCGTCCTCCACCGCCACGGCGTATGGCCAGCCGACGCTCACGGCTTGGGGCACGACACCGGATGGGCACATCGTGCCGATCGACGCGGCGCAGCCGATCGACCTCACGCTGCTTCGGTCGCTGTCATTCGTCGCTGTCGATGCGCTCAACAACGAGGCAACGAAGACCATCACGTCGTTCATCACACCGACGGTCGTGACCACGCCGGCCCCGCCCAACGTGGACGGCAGCGCGACCCAGGTGCTGGTGACGGTGATCGACTCGTTCACGCAGGAGGAGGTCCCGGCATCGGTCGTCATCGGCACGCAGGCCTTCCCCTGCGGCAAGCCGTTCACCTACACGTTCCACAAGGTGCGCCCGCGGATCGTGGGTGTCACGCAAGGCGCTTGCCTTGGCGGAAAGGCGTCCGTGTTGACGACGACGACCGACCTTGCGATCGGCACCTTGCACATTCCAGAGCTGTCGAACCAGTGCGTGTACTTCGACACAACGACGACGGTCACCGGCCACGTCAAGTGCACCGGCTCGCGGAGCATTCCGCACGTGGCGCAATTCAACAGCCGGGAGCTTCAGCGGCTGGCGCAGTTCATCATCGATCACAGCGGCGACCCGGTGAGCACCGAAGGTTGGCAGAAGGTGGCGCAGGCCAAGACGGTCGCAGAGGTCAACGCCGCGGTGAGCGATTTGCTCGCGCGACGGGTGCCGATCGAGATCCCGGGGCAGCGGATGCGCGACGACGCCGGTCATCCGCTGAACCTGACGCTGCCGCTGCAGCCGCGTCACTAGCTCTTCGCGCCGCCGGTGGCGTCGCCCGACCCGGGCGGCGTCGCCGCGCCGTCGCCGAGGGACACCTGCATGATGACCGTGTCCAGCCAGCGGCCGAACTTCCAGCCCACGTCGTGCAGTACGCCGACCGTGGTGAAGCCGGAGCGTTCGTGCAGCCGGATCGACGCGGTGTTGGCGCTGTCGCCGACCACCGCGATGAGCTGGCGCCGGCCGGCTGCTGTGCAACGGGCGACCAGCGCGTCGAGCAGTTGCGTCCCGATGCCTCGGCCGGCCGCGGCCGGGTCGACGTAGACGGAGTCCTCGGCGGTGTGCAGATATGCCGGACGTGGCCGGTAGGTCGCGGCGTAGGCGAAGCCC
>JAFAQI010000488.1 GCA_019246495.1 Frankiales bacterium
GGGTCGAAGTCGAGATGCCAGATGTGTCCGCAGTTGCGACAGGTGCGCCGGCCCGACAGCCGCCGGACGACCTCGTCGTCGTCGACGACGAGCTCGAGTACGACGCCCAGCGGTGTCTTTGCCTCCTCGAGGATGTCGTCGAAGATCCGCGCCTGCGGCACCGTGCGGGGAAAGCCGTCGAGGAGAAAGCCGTTGCGGGCGTCGCTCTCGCCGAGCCGTTCCTTGACCATGCCGATCGTGATCTCGTCGGGCACGAGATCGCCGGCATCCATGTACTTGCGCGCCTCTTGGCCGAGCGGCGTACCTTCACTGACGTTGGCCCGGAAGATGTCTCCGGTCGAGATCTTCGGCACACCGAGGTGTGCCGAGATGAACTGGGCCTGCGTCCCCTTGCCGGCGCCAGGGGGGCCCACGAGGACCAGCCTCATCGGCTAATCCTCACTACCTGAGGAAGCCCTCGTAGTTGCGCAGCATCAGTTGGCTCTCGATCTGCTTCGAGGTGTCGAGACCCACGCCGACGAGGATGAGCACCGAGGTGCCGCCGAACGGGAACGACTGGCTCGCTCCCGCGCTGCTGCCCGGCAGGAACGCCAGCGCGATGATCGGCAGGACCGCGATGGCGGTCAGGTAGAGCGCACCCGGCAGCGTGATCCGCGACAGCACGTACTCGAGGTACTCCGCCGTCGGCCGGCCCGGCCGGATGCCCGGGATGAAGCCGCCGTACTTGCGCATGTTGTCGCTCACCTCCACCGGGTTGAAGGTGATGGCGACGTAGAAGTAGGTGAAGAAGATCGTGAGGAGGCCGTACGCCGCGATGTAGCTCCACGAGTCGCCGCGGACGAAGTAGTTCGCGACGAAGTTGTTGAACCCCTTGTTGCTGCTCCAGACCTGGGCGAGCAGCTGCGGGAGATAGAGCAGAGACGACGAGAAGATGACCGGGATGACACCGGCCTGGTTGACCTTGAGCGGGATGTAGGTCGCCGTCCCGCCATACATCCGCCGGCCGATCATCCGCTTCGCGTACTGCACCGGGATGCGCCGCTGGCCCTGCTCCATGAACACGATCAACGTGATGATGACGAGGCCGAGCAAGACGACGAGGGCGAACGTCGTCGCACCCTTGGTCTGCAGGATTTGCGAGCCCTGGCTCGGGAACCGCGAGGCGATCGACGTGAAGATCAGCAGCGACATGCCGTTGCCGATGCCCCGGTCGGTGATGAGCTCGCCGAGCCACATGATGACCGCGGTGCCGGCCGTCATGACGACGACGAGCACGGCGATGCGGAACACCGACTCGGAGTAGAGGATCGGCTTGGTGCAGGCGCCGTTGAACAGCCGCGGCGAGCTACCGCGAGCCAGCGCGACGATGCCGGTCGACTGAAGGATCGCGAGCGCGATCGTGAGGTAGCGGGTGTACTGCGTCAGCTTGGCCTGGCCGCCCTGGCCCTGCTCCTTGAGTCGCTCGAGCCGCGGGATCACGACGACGAGCAGCTGGATGATGATGCTGCTCGTGATGTAGGGCATGATCCCGAGCGCGAAGACGGAGAGCTGAAGCAGCGCGCCACCGCTGAACAGGTTGATCAGGCCATAGATGGACGAGCTCTTCGTCGCGGTGATGCAGGCGTGTACGGCGTGGTAGTTGACGCCGGGTGCAGGCATGACCGAGCCGAGCCGGAACAGGCCCATGATCGCGAGCGTGAACAGGATCTTCTTGCGCAGGTCAGGAGTTCGGAAAGCCCGGCCGAACGCGGATAGCACGGCTCGCTCCTCCTAGGCCCAGAACGGTTGTCAGACAGTAACAGCAGCCGCGCGGAGCGGTGCCGGTGCGGAATTACAACTGTGTCGTCGTGCCACCGGCAGCGTTGATCTTCTCCCGAGCCGTGCCGGAGAACCCGTGCGCCTTGACCTGTAGCGCGACGGTGACCTCACCCTCACCCAGGACCTTCACGAGATGTCCACGGCGTACGGCACCCTTCGCTGCCAGGACGTCCGGGTCGACCTCGCCGCCGTCCGGGAAGAGCGACGCGAGCTTGTCGAGGTTGACGACCTGGTACTCGGTGCGGAACGGGTTCTTGAAGCCCTTGAGCTTGGGCAGCCGCATGTGCATCGGCATCTGGCCGCCCTCGAACGCCGCGGGCACCTGGTAACGGGCCTTGGTGCCCTTGGTGCCGCGACCGGCCGTCTTGCCCTTGGAGCCTTCACCGCGACCCACCCGCGTCTTGGGCTTGTGGGCACCGGGCGCGGGGCGCAGGTGGTGGACCTTGAGCGTCACGGTTACTCGACCTCCTCGACCGACACGAGGTGCGAGACGGTGCGAACCATCCCGCGGATCTCCGGTCGGTCTTCCTTGACGACGACGTCACGCAGCCGCTTGAGACCGAGCGTGCGCAGGGTCTCGCGCTGGCTGTGCGTGCCGCCGATCGGCGAACGCAGCTGGGTGATCTTCAGGCGCGGCATCTCAGGTCCCCACCGCCGCCCGCGGCGCGGCCTCGGCACGGGCGCGCAGCATGGCCGCCGGAGCGACGTCCTCGATCGGAAGACCACGACGCGCGGCGATCTCCTCGGGCCGGTGCAACGCCTTCAGTGCGGCGACCGTCGCGTGGACGATGTTGATCGGGTTGGACGAACCAAGGGACTTCGACAGCACGTCATGGATGCCCGCGCACTCGAGCACGGCGCGCACCGGACCGCCGGCGATGACGCCGGTACCCGGGCTGGCCGGCTTGAGCAGTACGACGCCGGCCGCCGCCTCGCCCTGGATCGGGTGCGGGATGGTGCCCTGGATCCGCGGCACCTGGAAGAAGTGCTTCTTGGCCTCCTCGACACCCTTGGCGATCGCCGCGGGCACCTCCTTGGCCTTGCCATAGCCGACGCCGACCATGCCGTCGCCGTCACCGACGATGACGAGCGCGGTGAAGCTGAACCGCCGGCCACCCTTGACGACCTTGGCGACGCGGTTGATCGCGACGACGCGCTCGAGATAAGCGTTCGCCGGAGCGCCGGCGCCCGCCCCACGGCCTTCGCCGCGACGGTCTCGCCGCTCGCCGCCGCCGGCGCCACCGCCGCGACGTTGTGCTCCTGGCATCAGTTGTCTCCTCGTTCGTTCGTCATCTAGAAGCTCAGTCCGCCTTCGCGAGCGGCATCGGCCAGCGCCGCGATGCGGCCGTGGTAGCGGTTGCCGCCGCGGTCGAACACGACCGCCTCGATACCTGCCGCCTTGGCCCGCTCGGCGAGCAGGCGGCCGACAGCAGCGGCGCGCGACTTCTTGTCGCCCTCGGCTGTGCGGACGCCGTCGTCGAGCGACGACGCGGACGCCAGCGTGCGGCTCGTCGTGTCGTCGACGACCTGGGCGAAGATGTGCCGGGTCGATCGCGTGACGACGAGACGCGGACGTGCCGTCGTACCGTGCACCTTCTTGCGGACGCGCAGGTGCCGACGCGCTCGCGAGGTGCGACGCAGGGTCGCTGCTTTCGGTGCGCTCATCGAATTACTTGCCTGCCTTTCCGGCCTTGCGCCGGACGACTTCGCCCTGGTAGCGCACGCCCTTGCCCTTGTAGGGCTCGGGCTTGCGGATCTTGCGGATGTTGGCCGCGGTCTCGCCGACCTTCTGCTTGTCGATGCCGGAGACCACGAATCGTGTCGGCGCCTCGACGGTGAACGTGATGCCGTCCGGCGCCGGTACGACGACGGGGTGGCTGAAGCCGAGGGCGAACTCGAGGTCGCTGCCCTTGGCCTGCACGCGGTAACCGGTGCCGACGATCTCGAGCGTCTTGGAGTAACCCTCGGTCACGCCCTTGACCATGTTGGCGACGAGCGTGCGGGTGAGACCGTGCCGGGCCTTGGAATCGCGCTCGTCGTCCGGGCGGGCGACGTGAAGCGTGCCGTCCTCCTGGGTCACGACGATCGGCTCGACGACGGTGTGCGACAAGGTGCCCTTGGGGCCCTTCACCGTGACGTCGCGGCCGCTGATGGTCACCTCGACCCCGGACGGGACCGGGATCGGGAGCTTGCCGATGCGGGACATGCTTCCTCCTCCTTTCCCGTCACCAGACGTAGGCGAGGACTTCCCCGCCTACGCCCTGCTTCTGACATTGCTTGTCGGTGCGCAGCCCGGCCGACGTCGAGATGATCGCGACGCCGAGACCGCCGAGCACGCGCGGCAGGTTGGTCGCCTTCGCATAGACCCGCAGTCCCGGCTTCGAGATGCGCCGGATCCCCGCGATCGAACGCTCACGGTTCTGCCCGAACTTCAGCGTGATGGTCAGCGTCTTGCCCGGACCATCGGTGTTGTCCTCGACGTTCCAGCCGGCGATGTAGCCCTCCTGCTGGAGGATCTCGGCGATGTGCGTCTTGATCTTCGAGTAGGGCATCGAGACCGTGTCGTGGTACGCCGAGTTGGCGTTGCGCAGACGGGTGAGCATGTCCGCGATCGGGTCGGTCATCGTCACTTGTTGCCTGTTCCTTTCCGGACGGTTTCCCTCGCGGGACCTGTCGGGTTTGGGTTTCCGGGGTTGACTACCAGCTGCTCTTGGTGACGCCGGGAAGCTCGCCGGCATGCGCCATCTGCCGCACGCAGATCCGGCAGAGGCCAAACGCGCGGTAGACGGCGCGGGGGCGGCCGCAGCGCGAGCAGCGGGTGTAGCCGCGGACCTTGAACTTCGGCTTGCGCCCGGCCTTGGCGATCATCGCCTTCGTTGCCATGGCTCAGGACTCCTTGAAGGGGAAACCGAGAGCGCGAAGCAATGCGCGGCCCTCGTCGTCGGTGGTGGCGGTCGTCACCACGGTGATGTCCATCCCGCGGGGACGGTCGATCGAGTCCGGGTCGATCTCGTGGAACATCGACTGCTCGTTGAGCCCGAACGTGTAGTTGCCGTTGCCGTCGAGCTTGCGCGCGTCGAGGCCGCGGAAGTCACGGATACGCGGCAGCGCGATCGTCAGCAGCCGGTCGAGGAACTCCCACATCCGGTCGCCGCGCAACGTGACGTGCGCGCCGATCGGCATGCCCTCGCGCAGCTTGAACTGCGCGATCGACTTGCGGGCCCGAGCGACCGCCGGCTTCTGGCCGGTGATCGCCGTCAGGTCGCGGACGGCGCCTTCGATGAGCTTGCCGTCCCGGGCGGCGTCGCCGACGCCCATGTTGACCTTGATCTTCACCAGCGTCGGGATCTGCATGACGTTGGCGTAGCCGAACTGCTCGCGGAGCTGGCCAGCGATCTCGCTGCGGTAGCGCTGCTTGAGCCGCGGCACCTCACGCGTCGCCGGAGCGGTAGCGGTCTCAGTCATCAGACATCGCCTCCGCACTTGCGGCAGGTGCGCACCGATCGGCCGTCCTCGTCCTTGCGGTGACCGATCCGGGTCGGCTTGCTGCAGCTCGGGCAGACGACCTGCACGTTGCTCACGTGAACGGGTGCCTCCTGCGTGACGATGCCGCCGGTCTGCGCACCGCGCTGGGTCGTCGTGACCTTGGTGTGCTTCTTGACGCGGTTGACGCCTTCGACGAGCACCCGACTGGCCTTGGGCAGCGTGAGCAGCACCTTGCCGCGTGCGCCGCGGTCCTTGCCGCTGCGTACGACGACGGTGTCGCCCTTCTTGATGTCGAGCCCGGCCATGGCTACAGCACCTCCGGCGCGAGAGAGATGATCTTCATGAAGCGCTTCTCCCGCAGCTCGCGGCCGACCGGACCGAAGATGCGGGTCCCGCGCGGGTCCCCGCCGTCACGGATGAGCACGGCTGCGTTCTCGTCGAAGCGGATGTAGGAACCGTCAGCGCGACGGCGAGCCTTCGTCGTACGGACGACGACCGCCTTGACGAC
>JAFAQI010000167.1 GCA_019246495.1 Frankiales bacterium
GGCTCTCCTTGAGCCCCGCCGACGTGATGCGGACGAACGTCGCCTGCTGCAGCCCGTCGATCGTCGAGGCCCCGACGTAACCCATCGCCGCGCGCAGTCCACCGATGAGCTGGTGCGCGACACCGGCGAGCGGCCCGCGATAGGGCACCTGACCTTCGATGCCCTCGGGCACGAGCTTGTCGTCGGAGAGCACGTCGTCCTGGAAGTAGCGGTCCTTGGAGAACGGGCGGTTCTGCCCGCGCGACTGCATCGCGCCGAGCGACCCCATGCCGCGGTAGGACTTGAACTGCTTGCCCGCAACGAAGACCAGCTCGCCCGGCGACTCCTCGCAACCCGCCAGCAGCGAGCCGAGCATCACCGTGTCGGCGCCCGCGGCGATTGCCTTGGCGATGTCGCCGGAGTAGGTGATGCCGCCGTCGGCGATGACGGGTACACCGGCCGGCCGCGCGACGGAGACACAGTCATAGATGGCGGTGATCTGCGGTACGCCGACGCCCGCGACGACGCGCGTCGTACAGACCGCGCCGGGTCCGACGCCGCACTTCACCGCGTCGGCGCCGGCGTCGATCAGCGCGCGGGTCGCAGCAGCGGTCGCAACGTTGCCGCCGATCACGTCGATTGCGACCGCGGACTTGAGCCGGGCGACCATCTCGAGCACCGACCGCGAGTGACCGTGCGCGGTGTCGACGATGACGAAGTCGACGCCGGCCTCAGCGAGAGTGAGCGCGCGCTTGTAGGCGTCCTCGCCGACACCGACTGCGGCACCGACGACGAGGCGACCCTCGGAGTCCTTCGTCGCGAGCGGATATTCCTGGCTCTTCGCGAAGTCCTTGACGGTGATGAGGCCGCGCAGCCGATTGGCCTCGTCGACGATCGGCAGCTTCTCGACCTTGTGGTGCTGGAGCAACGCGAGCGCGTCGGACCGGCTCACGCCGACCGGTGCGGTGACAAGCGGCATCGCCGTCATGACGTCGCGGACGGCGCGGCTGTGGTCCGGCTCGAACCGGATGTCGCGGTTGGTGACGATGCCGACGAGGACGCCCTCGGCGTCGGTGACCGGAACGCCGGAGATGCGGTAGCGCGCCATCAGCGTGTTGGCCGTCGCGATCGAGTCGTCGGCCGCGCACGTGACGGGGTGGGTGACCATGCCGGCTTCGGACCGCTTCACGATGTCGACCTGGATCGCCTGGTCCTCGACCGACAGGTTGCGGTGCAGCACGCCGACGCCGCCCTGGCGCGCCATCGCGATCGCCATGCGCGCCTCGGTGACCGTGTCCATGGCGCTCGACACCAGCGGCGTTCGCAGCCGGATCGAGCGGGACAGCTGGCTCTGGGTGTCGACCTCGGCGGGTACGACGTCAGAGGCCGCGGGCTGCAGCAGCACGTCGTCGAAGGTCAGGCCGAGCCGGGCGAACTTCGCGGGCAGCTGCACCCCGTCGGTGGCCGCAACGTCGTCGGGGGCTGACACGGGGTTCGCCTCCATCACCTGCTCGCCGGCGCCGAAAGAGTCATCCTACCGACGGCAGCGCCCGCGGCGGCTGAGGAACGCCGGTGCGTCGCCGCCCGCGGGCTAGGCTCGACGCCGTGCGTGACGACGCCCCGCTCGACCCCTTCGCGGGTGACCCGAGCGACCCGGCAGCCGAGATCGTCGACGACGACGAGGACCTCGCGCCGCTCAGCCCCGAGGAGCGCGAGGACGTGCTCGCCGACCTGGAGGATCTCGAGGTGTTCCAGGCGCTGCTCGCGCCGCGCGGCGTACGCGGTCTCGTCGTCGACTGCCAGGACTGCGAGGAGCCGCACTACTTCGCCTGGGACCTGCTCCGTGGCAACCTGCGCCGGCTGCTCGACCAGGGGCAGCCGCACGTGCACGAACCGGCCTTCCAGCCAGACCCGGCCGAGTACGTGTCGTGGGACTACGCCCGCGGCTTCGCCGACGGAGTCCTCACCGCCGACGAGGACTAGCGGACGAGGCCGTAGCGGAAGCCGGACGCAACCGCCTTCGCGCGGTCGTTGACGCGCATCTTGCGGAACAACCGCCGCGCGTGGGTCTTGATGGTGTCCTCGGAGAGGTAGAGCTCGCGGCCGATCTGCGCGTTGCTCTTGCCGGCCGCCATGCCGCGCAGCACCTGCATCTCGCGCTCGGTCAGCTCGGGAACCTTTACGCCGGAGGTCGGCACGCGCATGGCGTGCAACGCGTCGGCAAGCTCCGCGGACGAGATGGCGTGCGCAACGGCAGCACACAGCTCTTCGCGGGAAACGTCCTTGCGCAGGTAGCCACGCGCGCCGCCGGAGATCGCCTGTGCGACGGCATCGCGGTCAGCAGCACCGCTGAGCATCACGACGTTGGCGTCCGGATGCTGGCTCACCAGACGGCGGGTCGTCTCGACCCCGCCGAGGCCCGGCATCTGCAGTCCCATCAGCACGAGGTCGTGCCGCTCGGCCGGCCAGCGGACGAGGACCTCTTCGCCGGTGGTCGCGACGTCGACGCGGTCGACACCCGGCACGGCCTGAACGGACTGCCGCAGGCCCTCACGGACGTGGCGGCGGTCGTCGCAGATCAGGACGGTGGTCATCGCATCCTTCGACACTCATCGGGCCGGAGCAGGCAGCTCCAGGTCGACACCGTCGAGACGCAGCCGCAGAACTCCGCCGAGCGCGCTAGCTCGACGGGCCCAGCGGTCGAGTTCGCTGGCGTCATAGCCAATCTCGGCAGATTCCACGGACAACTTCACCCATTCCTCGTCGTACGTCGCCACGACCGCTGCCCGGCCCGTCGCGTTGCGCAGCGCCGCCGCTGCCACGCGTTCCACCGCGACGGCAACCGCCGGCGGAAGCGAATCGAGCACGGGGTCATCGGCCGTGACAGACACCCGCAAATCGGGCCTTCCGTCATCGGGCCGGTCGCCGTCGCCGCGCCGGGCCAGCTCCCGGAGTGCAACGCGGAGGCCGGCGTCGAGCGCGTAGGCCCGCGCCTCACCACGCACCGCGTCGACAGCGGCCGCTGCGGCGCGTAGCGGGTCGTCCAGCGCCGCAGCATCGGCCCGGCCGTCGGCGAGCTGCTCCGCCGCATAGCGGACCGTCGCCAGCGCTCCCCCGACCGTCTCCCGCAACGCTGCGGCGACATCGGCCCGGTCAGCCTCGGCGTCGAGGATCGCGCGCCCCGCGTCCGTCACCGGCCCGGTCGCGGGCAGCGTTAGCGCCAGCAGGTCGGCAACCGCCGAGAGGAGCTCGCCGTGCTCGGGGCGGAACGGCTGGCCGGCGGTCGCCG
>JAFAQI010000168.1 GCA_019246495.1 Frankiales bacterium
CGTAGTTGTTGAACATGCCGCCGCTGCTCGCGCACACACCCATCGCGAGCACCCACTTGGGCTCCGGCATCTGGTCGTAGATCTGCCGCAGCACCGGCGCCATCTTCTGCGAGACCCGACCCGCGACGATCATCAGGTCGGCCTGCCGCGGAGTCGCGCTGAACCGCTCCATGCCGAAGCGCGCGATGTCGAACCGCGGTCCGCCGACGGCCATCATCTCGATCGCGCAGCACGCCAGACCGAACTGCGCCGGCCACAGCGAGTTCTTGCGAGCGATGTTGAGCAGCTTGGCGACGGTCGTCAAAAGGATGCCGTCGGGGAGCTTCTCCTCGAGACCCATGTCAGTCCCAGTCCAGTCCGCCGCGGCGCCACACGTAGGCGTAGACGACGAACACCGAAAGGATGAACGTCAGCATCTCGATCAACCCGAACAGGCCGAGTTTGTCGAACGCCACGGCCCACGGATAGAGAAAGATGATCTCGATGTCGAAGACGATGAACAGCATCGCCGTCAGGTAGTACTTCACCGGAAACTTGTGACCGCGGAACGCCTGCGGAGTGGGCTCGATGCCGCACTCGTACGACGACAGCTTCGCGCGGTTGAACCTCTTGGGTCCGGTGAGCGAGCCGGCGATGACCGAGAAGATGGCGAAACCGCTCGACAGCACGAGAAGGACGAGGATCGGGACCACGTCGTCTTCCTCTCTTCGATCCGCGCTGACCGAGGGGTCAGTCTAGGCGGCGGGTGCGAGTCGGTTGAGCGCGGTCACGATGCGGTCGAAGGCATCGCCACCGCGCGGTTCAGCAAGGTTCGCGAGCAGCTTCAGGCAGAACTTCATCAACGTGGGATGCGGCAATCCGTGCCGCGTGCAGAGCTTCATCACCGACGGATGGCCGATCGCCTTCACGAACAACCGGCCGACCGTGTAGTAGCCGCCGTACTCCGCGGCGAGCGCGGCCGGGTAGCCGTCGAGGACGCGCTCGCGGCGGACGCCGCTCGGCTCCGCAAGCGCCTGCGCGACGACCTCAGCGGCGAGCCGGCCCGACTCCATCGCGTAGGCAATGCCCTCGCCGTTCATCGGGTTGACCATGCCGCCGGCGTCGCCGACGAGCAGCGCGCCGTCGGCGTAGTGCGGCTTGCGGTTGAACCCCATCGGCAGCGCCGCACCGCGCGTCGGCGCGGTGGCGTTCTCCTCGACGAAGCCCCACTCCTCGGGCAGTCCCGCGAGCCAGCGGTCGAGCATCGCGCGGTAGTCGGTGCGGGCGAACGCGTCAGAGGTGTTGAGGATGCCGAGCCCGACGTTGCTGGTGCCGTCCCCGACACCGAAGATCCAGCCATAGCCCGGCAGCAGGCGGCTGCGGCCCGGCGCCCCGTCCCACAGCTCCAGCCACGACTCGAGCCAGTCGTCGTCGTGCCGCGGCGAGCGGAAGTAGCGACGGTAGGCGACGCCCATCGGCCGGTCTTCGCGGCGCGTCCACCCCATCGCCAGCGAGAACCGCGACGAGTTGCCATCGGCGACGAGGGTCAGCGGCGCCTTGAACGTCCGGCCGTCCTTGGTCGTGACCCCGGTCGCCCGGCCGGTCCGTTCGTCGCGCACCGGACCCAGGACGGTCGTGCCCTCGTAGAGCCGGGCGCCAGCCTTCTGCGCGGCGCGCGCGAGCACCTCGTCGAAGTCCTGCCGGGGCCGCACCAGCCCGTACGACGGAAACGCGGCGAGGTCCGGCCAAGGCACCTCGATGCGCATGCCGCCGCCGATGATGCGCAGGCCGTGGTTCTTGATCCAGCCGGCCGCCGGCTCGGTCTCGATGCCCATCGCGACGAGCTGCTTGACGGCGCGCGGGGTCAGCCCGTCACCGCAGACCTTCTCGCGGGGAAACTGCGACTTCTCGCAGACGACGACGTCGACCCCGGCCTGCGCAAGGTGGTAAGCCGCGGTCGAGCCACCGGGGCCGGCGCCGACGATGACGACCTGCGCCTCTTCGACCGGGCCGGCCGGTGTCCGGGCAGGCTCGGCCGACGCGTGCTGGTCCGCGACGGGCATGGGGTCCTCGACTTTGTGAACGGCTTCACAATGAGGAGGTCAGTCTAGTTACCCGGTGGGCCGGACCGCACAGTGGATGGCCACGGCGCCGAACATGAGGTCCTGCCAGCTCACCTGCTCCCAGCCGGCTGCCCGCAGCGCGTTGGCCAGCGCGGCCTGGTCGAGCCAGGCGGCCGCCGACTCGGCCAGGTAGGTGTAGGACGACGGGTCGGACGAGAACACCCGCGCCAGTCGCGGCATCACCCGGCCGCTGTAGAAGTTGTTGACGGCCCGAAGGGGCCGGGCAGGCGGCGTCGCGGTCTCGAGCACGACGAGCTTGCCGCCGGGGACAGTGACGCGGGCGAGCTCCCGCAGCGCAGTGGCGAGGTCGGCGACGTTGCGAAGGCCGAACGACGCCGTCACGACGTCGAAGGCGGCGTCGGCGAACGGAAGCGCCAGTGCATCACCGGCCACGAACGTGAAGTCGTCGTGCTTCGCCCGGCCCTTGGCGAGCATTCCGGTCGAGAAGTCGCAGGCGACGGTGAGCGCCCCGGCGGCTGCGAACGGCGCGGACGAGGCGCCCGTGCCGGCGGCGAGGTCGAGGACGCGCATCCCCGCGGTCGGCGCGACGTGGCGGGTGACGACCTTGCGCCAGCGGCGCTCCTGGCCGAACGTCATCACGGCGTTCATCGCGTCGTAGCGGTCGGCCACGGCGTCGAACATGCGCGCGACGTCAGCCGGCCGCTTCTCCAACGTCGCCCGCACCATGCCGCCATCCTGCCCGGTGCGACGGCGGGCCGTGCAACCGCTCGGAGCTAGCGGTCCCGAAGTGCGCGCAGCCGGGCAAGCAACTGCGTGACGCTCGTGCCCTTCTCGATGTAGTCGTCGGCACCCGCCGCCATCGCGGCGTCAGCAAGAGCGCGCTCGTCGAAACCGGAGAACACGACGATCCGGGCCCGCGGCAGCATCGTGCGGAGCGTCGGCAGCGCCTGCAGGCCGTCCATCACCGGCATCGCGAGATCGAGCAGGACGACGTCCGGCGCGAGCGCCTCGGCCTTGACGAGAGCTTGCTGCCCGTCGCCCGCCGTACCCACGACTTCGAAGTCGTCTTCGACGTCGAGCAGGACCGTGAGGAGCTCGCGGAGGTTGGCGGCGTCGTCGACGACGAGCACGCGGTCGCGCGGTCTCGCCGACGGTTCCTCACTGGGCTGGCTCAGTGTGCCGACCCTCCTCGGACTGCTCCTGCAACCGGTCGACGTAAGCGTCCTCCGCGGCAGTCCGTGCCGCCGCGCGCTCCCGAAGTCGGTGTACCGAAGATTCGACCGTCGCACTCATCGCGAGACGTTGCCGTTGCAACAGGAACAACGAGACCACGCCGGAAGCGAGCAACGCCAGCACCAGCAGGAGGGGACCGGTCAGGCCGACGAGCCAGCCGGCGACGACGAAGCCCGCGAGAAGCAGCAGTCGCGCGACGCTGTAAACGAGGACCGCGCGGACCGATCCTGCTCGAGTCGGTCCGCCCGTCACGGCGCCGAGGTTACGCGGAGCCGAACCGCCGCCGCAGCGCCAGCCCGCCCGCGAGTACGACGAGGCCAGCAATCGGCAGCCAGACGCGACCGCCGGTGTCGGCCAGGTGGCCGCTCGACGTCGGGTGACCGTTGGACGTCGGATGGCCCGACTTCGGCGTGGTCGGCGTCGCGGCCTTGGCCGGCGTGTACTGCGCGGTCTCCGCGAGCTCGCCGAGGGTCAGCGCGCCGGAGACGCCCTTCGGCACACCGGCGACGGCCAGTGCCGACGGCAGCGTGATCGAAGGAAGCGTCAGCGTGAGACCGGTGATCGACGCGGATGCGAAGCGCGTCGCGCCCTGACGGTGTGTCTGCTCGAACGGCTTGCCCACCGAGATCGTCGGCGCGGTGAACGCGACACCGGCGACGCTGTTGAGCACCGAGGACAGGGTCTTCGTCACGCTGGCGAGCTTGCTGGTCAGCGAGGCGAGCGGCAGCTTGGTGCCGAGGACGTGGACCGAGCCGACGCTGACGTCGGCGACGGCCTGCATCGACCGGTTGGCAACGGCCTTCGTCGTGATGCTGATCGAGCCGAGCGATGCCAGCGGGTCGGTGTCACCCGTCACGAGACCGAGCACCTGGTTGACGAGCGCCTGGAGCGCGTCGACCAGAGCGTTGACCTCGGCGACGACGGCCTGCGCGGCCACCACTGCCTGGGCGAGAGTCGTCAGGCTGCTCGCGCCGGGCAGCGCCTGGATCGCGTTGCGCACGGTCGAGGACAGCGCCAGGTAGGCGGCCGCGGTGGGCTCCGTCGTCGGAGCGCCCGGGATCGCCGCGAGGCTGAGGGCGCTGAGGCCGGACCACGGTGCGTTGTACGCGGACTGGGCCGCGGTCTGTCCGGCGGTCGCTGTACCGAGCGCGGACTGCGCGGCGCTGAGGGTGTCGGGTGCGCCGGAACCGATCGCCGCCTGCGCGGAGTCGACCGCGGAGTTGAGCGAGCTAACGCTGCCACCGACGAGACCGGCGAGCTGGGTCATCTTGCCCTGCGTCAGCTGGTCGACGAGTGCGGGGAGCTTGACGCCCAACGCGGCGAGCAGGTCGGAGACGGAGGGCAGCGCGAGCTTGCCGAGGGAGACCGACTTCTGTGCGATCGCGCCGCTCTTGGTGACCTGCGCGACGTCGGAGAGTGCGGCGGCCTGGAGGTTGAGCGGCACGGTGAGGACCGTGAGCTTGCCGAGCGCCTTCAGCGCGGCGGAAGCGAGGATCTTGCCGGCCGCGTCGGAGGCACCGGCAGAGAGCGTCGGGCCGGTCAGCGATGCCAGGCCGGCCGGCAACGACACCGACTTCGGCGCCTGCGGCACGGTCGTGGTGCCGCTCGACGGCGTGATCGTCTGCTGGCCGACCGGGCCGGTCAGCGTCGAGTCGACCGGGGTGATGACGAGCTTGGCGAGGTGCGGCGACGTCGTGTTGCCGGCGACCGCGGCGATCTCACCGGCCGTCAGCATGGTCCCGTTGACGGTGAGCCGGACGAGCGTCAGCGACGACGTCGCGGCGCCTTTCGCAGGATGGGCGGACGACGCGGCACCGGCCGGCAGGGCGAGTGCGGCAAGCGTCGTGGTGACGCCGGCGACAGCGACCACGCGGACGAATCGGCGTGAGGGGTTGGCCAGCGCCACGGGAGACCTCCGACAGCATGGGGCGAAGTGCAATAAGGACTCGCAAAGGGTCCCGATTGCTGCACGGAGGTGTCCATGGCCCGATGTGACCAAATGTGAGCGGAGCCGCCCGATTGGCACATCACCGAACCGCCCAACAGGAGAAACGGCGGTCTTTTTGTGTGAAACGGCTGACGGCGCGGCCTTGCTGCGTGTACACAGTTTCCTAACCGCACGTCCTGTTGCGGCGGAACGAGGGGGAACCGTGGAAGCTCGAGAGCGGCTGTTGACGCCTGGTGAGGTGGCCAGCCTCTTCCGCGTGGACCCCAAGACGGTCACGCGATGGGCGGCGGCTGGACGGATCAGCAGCATTCGTACACCGGGTGGCCACCGGCGGTTCCGCGAGTCCGAGGTCCGCGCGCTTCTGCGCGGCGATGCGGCTGCTGCCGCGCCGACCGCGCCCGCTCCGCGTCAGTCAGTCGAAGACGAGCCGGCGCACAACTGAGCCGCCGTCACTTCACGCCTGCATAGCTGTGCAGGCCGGTGATGACCGTGTTCACGACGTAGTAGTCGACCATCAAGCAGCCGAAGCCGATCATCGACAGCACCGCCGCCGGGCGGCCGCGCCAACCGGCCGTTGCCCTGGCGTGTAGGTAGGCGGCGTAGGCCAGCCACGTGATGAACGACCACGTCTCCTTGGGGTCCCAGCCCCAGGCTCGGCTCCACGCCTGCTGGGCCCAGATCGCGCCCGTGATGATGGCGACCGTCCAGATCGGGAAAGCGAAGGCGACCACCCGGTAGGCGACACGGTCGAGCGCCGCCGAGTCGGGGAGCCAGGCCAGCAGTGCGCCGCGGGCCGTCGTACGCACGGCTGCACCGGGCGCTGCGCCGACCTCGACCGCCGCGGCGGCGCCCGGCCCGAGGCTGAGCGTCGGGTTGCGGCGCTCCCACCGCGACTTGAGCAGGTAGAGCACGGTCACGACGAACGAGACCATGAACCCACCGCTCGCTGTCATGGCGAAGACGACGTGGATCTTGATCCAGTAGTTGTTGAGCGCGGGGACGAGCGGGCCGGCCGGCGCGTAGAGCACGGTGCCGGCGAGGCCGAGGTAGACGACCACCGGCGCCATGACGAACGCGCCGAGGTAGCGGACCCGGTGCCGCACGAGCAGGACGAGGAACACCGTCACTGCGACGAGCGACACCATCGACGAGAACTCGTACATGTTTCCCCACGGCACGCGGTGCGCGGCGAACCCGCGGACCACGACTGAGGAGACGTGGAGGGCCCACGCGAGCACGGTGAGCGCGACGGCCACGCGACCCGCGGTCTGCGCGCGACGGCCGGCCTCGCGGCGACCGAATGCGAACTCCGCGGCGTAGCCCAGCATGGCGAGCGCGTATCCGGAGATGGCCCACGACAGCAGGACGTCACTGACGTGCGCGAGATGGAGGTCGGCGGGCAACGAGTCAGTCCTTCATGCGCTGCGTGAGGGCGGCGAACTCTTCGCTGAAGCTCTCGGCGTCGCTGCGGGCGAGGCCGGCGGCGGACACAACGGTACGCCTGCCGTCGCCGGGCCGGGCGCGCACCCACAGCCGACGGCGGCGCACGCGAAGCGAGGTCAACAGGCCGGTGACGATGAGCACCGCCGCGACGAGCTCGAGCGTCGTGCCGGGGTCGTGTGCGACCTGGAACGTCGCCCACTGCTCGACGCCGGCGAACGTGATGCGGGAGCCGTCTGCGAGCCGCCAGCTCTGCCCCGGCGTCAACTCGCGGTTGCCGAGGTGACGCAGCGACGCGACCGGCAGCGAGTACACCGACTGCGGGACGCCCGACGACAGCCCGAGGTCACCGCGCCACGCCGCGAGGTCGAGGACGGGGTCGCGCGGACCGGGGAACGTCGAACGCGGACCCAGCGGAGTTGCGTCGTACGTCGGATAGAAGAAGCCGGTCAGGCCCAGCTGGTGCGGCAGTCCGTCCGGCACCTTGACCACGCCGTGCGAGGCGAACATCGCGTCGTCCGGAAGGAACGGTGTGGCCGCGTCGTAGACCAGCTGACCGTGCGGGTCGCGGACCTGGATGCGCAGGGCGTAGCCGTGGCCGACGAGGTAGACGTTGGCGCCGGCGGCGTGCAGCGGATGGTTGACGCGGATGTCGTGGACGGACGTTGCCGCGCCGGGATGCGACCGGTACGTGACATGCGCGTCGAACGTGCGCGGCTCGCCGGCTGACGTGTAGGTCGCCTGGAAGCTGTTGAGGGTCACCGCGAACGGTGCGAGCTGATGGTCGGAGAACAACCGCGAGGGCTGGAAGACGTCGTAGGAGCTGCGGACGTTGGCGAAGCCCTGCCCGTTGACGACGAGGACGGTGCCCTTGTAGCCGAACAGGCCACCAGCCGCGATGCCCACGAGCAGTACGACGAGCGACACGTGGAACAGCAGGTTGCCGGTCTCGCGCAGGT
>JAFAQI010000174.1 GCA_019246495.1 Frankiales bacterium
TCGTCCCCCGCAACAGTCGCGGCGGCCGAGCCGTCGGAAGCCAGGGAGGTCACCGGTCCGGACGACGTCGCGGTGAGCCGCGTCGGCGTAGCGGCCGCGACCGCCGATGGATGGGCGGCCGGGCCGGTGAGCGGCCGCCGCGTGATCGTCACGGCGCCGCTTGCCTTCGGCTGAAGCAGCGGGCCAACCGCGGTGACGCGCAGGGTCGTCGGCGCCGAGCTCGATCCGCTGCCGTCCGGGCACACGACGAGCGAGTGCGTGACCGGCAGTTCGCCGGCCGCCGGCGCTGCCGCGGTTTTCGTGGCCCCGCGGCCGGTGGAGGCGGCGCCACCGAGCGCCGCGACGACCAGTACGCCGGCGGCGAACCACGCCCGCGTGGCGGTCATGCGGAGACCTCCGACTCGCCGGGCGGGCCGTCGCTGCCGGCGGCCTCGCGACCCGGTTTCCGGTCGGCCCGGCGCCCTCCTGGCAGGGCGGCGAGCCCGCAGCCCACGACGGCGAGCAGCTCGCCGAGCAGCCACCACCCGCGACCACGGCCGTGCCGGGTGACCCGCAGCTCGCCACCGGCGGCGGGCAACCGCCAGGCCTGGGCCCAGCCGTAGGCAGTTGCACCCGGCAGCTGATGTCCGCCGATGGTCGCGGACCAGCCGCCGGTTCGCTCCGCCAGGACGAGCAGCCGGCCGGTTGGACCAGGAGCGACCCGTACGACGGCGCCGGTCCGAGGGAAGCGCAACGGGGTGGCACCTCTGGCGGTCGGGCGGCCTTGCGCTGCCGTCCGGGATGCGGCCGGGGGCAGCACGACGAGTTCGCCGGTGTCGGCGGACGTCCGCCACACGACCGCTCCGCGGGTCGGCACCGCGGTGAGCCCGTCGACGTCGGCGAGCCGGGTGAGTCCGCGGGCGTCCGCCCGCGGCACCACCACGAGACCGACACCGAACGCGTCCAGTTCCGGCACGGCGGCGGACTGGCCGGCAGCCGCCCGGCGAACTGCCGTCGTCAGCGCCGCGGCGGCTCGGTTTCCCGTCATCGACCCGGCGACGTCGGCGTCGCCGAGGTGCAGCCCGGCGGGGTCGCGGACGAGCGCGTAGTCGACCGTCCGCGCCGACCTGGTGAGCAGCAGCGCGCGTGGGCGGGTTGGAAGCCCGACTTGCGCGGCGGCGAACACAGGCAGCAGCGGGGCGTTGTGCGCGGTTATCGGGCCGCGCGGTCCACGCGCGAGCCAGTGCACGGTCAGCCCGGCGGTCCCGACGCCCACCGCGGCCGCGAGGACGACCGCGGCCGGCTGCCGCCAGCCGAAGCTCATCGCCCGCAACGCCGGGCGGGCGCGTTCGGCCGCGATCGTCGCGGCGAGGATCGCGCCGAGGCCCGCGATGGCGAGCGGCACGCCGGTCCAGTAGTGGACCGCGATGCCGTCGATGCGCGGGCCGGAGAGCCGGCTCACGACCAGCGCCGTACCGAGGCCGGCGACGACGAGCAGCAGCCCACCGCGCGCGGCGGCAGCGCCGCGCCGGCGGAGCAGCCCGATCAACCCGGCCAGGAGCAGCGGGCCCATGAGCCACCCGGCGGCGAGTCCGGGCCCGCCCGGGTGCATCAGCAGCAGGTCGGCCGGACCCAGCGGGAGCCGCGGCGCGTACTGCTCCGGCAGCCCCGCACCGGCAACCATCAACGCCGGGTCGCGGATGACCGTGATCGTCCACGGGAGCAACGTGAGCGGCGGCACCGCGAGGACCACGCCGGCGGCGAGCAGCCGGCCGCGGTCGGGGCGGGAGAGCACGGCCGCGACCACGACGACGGCGACCGCGACGAGCCAGATCACGGGAGCGGCGGCGCAGGCGGCGGCTAGCAGGAGCCCCGCGCCGAAGGCAGCGGGCGCCGCACCGCCGCCGCGGCGCAGGGCGCCGGCCACCGCGCGCGCAGCAAGCGGAAGGAGCACCAGGGCGAGGACGACGTCGATGCGTCCGGCCGCAACGGCACCGCTGACCGCGGGAAGCAACGCATAGGCAGCCGCGCCCCAGAGCCGCAGCGGCACTGACCGGGTCACCGCGCCGGCGGCGGCGTAGGCGGCGAGACCGCACAGCGGCAGCGCCCCGAGCAGCAGCACCGCAGTCGCGAGCCACACCTTCCCGAGCAGCACGGACGACAGCAGGGCGAGAACCGCGAGGTACGGCGGCGCCGTCGCGGTCGACCCGAGGCCGACCGGATGCCAGTCCGCGCGGTAGGCCGACCAGAGGTCACCTGCGCCGCCGGGTGCCGGGAGCAACCGGCCGCCATGCAACGTCCCGCCGAGGAAGTGCCGGCTGCCGACCAGGCCGACGACCACCAGCACGAGAGCGAACAGCACGCCGGGCCGGCGGACGAGCCGCAGCAGCACGCCGGAGTCGCCGAGGTCGAGCGACTCGGCCTCGTCGGCCACGGGTCCGGACTCGATCGGCGCGCGGCGGCGGCTGCGAAGCTCAGCCGCCGCCTGGCCCGCGAACAGTGCCGCCAGCGCGTCACCCGCGCGCCGCCATCGCCAGGCCGCGGGTGCCAAGAGCGATCGCAGCTCGCGGTGCGGGACCGTCCGCGGCGGCGGCCGGCGCCGGCTGGTCGGGATTCCGCCGAGATGGCCGAGCACCCGGCCGAGCGCGACGATCTCGTCGCGCGCCGCGCCGGGTCGCCGCCCGATCAGGACGAGCGCCGCGGCGTTGACGACGCACTCGACGACGTAACGCAGCACCAGCACCGGCACGAGCAGCGGTGACGTGTTGGCCAGCACGACCTGCATGCCGTTGGCTCGCGCGGCGGCTCCGGCCCGGCCGGGCACGGCGTCGGCCGGCCTTTCGCCCGCGGTGAGCGCGCTCGCGTGCCGGACGACCGCGCGCGGGGCGATGCGCAGCCGCTCACCGGCGGCGTTGAGGCGCCAGCCGAAGTCGAGGTCCTCCGAGAACAGCGGAAACGCGGCGTCGAGTCCCCCGGCGGCATCCCAGACGTCGCGGCGGACGAGCAGGCCAGCGGTGCTCGCCGCCAGCACGTCGCCGACGTCGTCATGCTGACCCTGGTCCACCTCGCGCGGCTCGAGACCGGTGCGCTGACGACCCGAGGAGTCGAGCGTGCGACCGACCTCGACGAGCAGGCGGCCGTCCGAGCTCGTCACCTTCGGCCCGAAGGCCGCGACCGACGGCGAGTCCTCCGCGGCGCGCAGCAACTCGGCAAGCGCGTCGGGTTCCGGGGCGCAGTCGTCGTGTAGCACCCAGACCCACTCGGTGGTATTCGCCGGTGAGCCGGGCGGCGGCGGTGCCCCCTCGAACGCATCCAGTCCGGCTTGGACAGCCGCGCCGAGTCCCGTCGTACGGTCGGTGCGCACCACCGCCGCCTCACCCAACGCGGTGGCAAGCACGTCGGCCGACCCGTCCGTGCTGCCCGTGTCGACGGCGACCACCCGCTGCGGCGGCCGGACCTGCGCCGTCAGTGCGTCAAGGCAGGCGGGTAGCCACCGCATCCCGTCGTGGGTGACGACGACCGCGGTGACGACGTGGCCCGGGGACTGCGGGCGGGTGGATCTCGGCGGCATGCGCTGGCGGCTTGGCCCGGGTCGGTGACAAAGGACGGCCGTGAAGAACGGCCGCGGCGGGCCAGACTACGTCAGCGGAGCTCAGCCACCCGTGGACGCGCTCGGGGCGCCGGTCGCGTCAGCCGGCCCGGCGCTTGAGCCGGCGGCGCTCCCGCTCGGACAGTCCGCCCCAGATGCCGAACCGTTCGTCCCGGGCCAGCGCGTAGTCCAGGCAGTCGGCGCGGACGTCGCAGCGGCTACAGACCCGCTTGGCCTCGCGCGTCGAGCCGCCCTTCTCCGGAAAGAACGCCTCCGGGTCCGTCTGGGCGCACAGGGCCTCCTCCTGCCAGGGCAGCAAGACCGCCGCTTCCTCGTCATCGATGGGGAAGAAGTCCAGCTCTGTCACGACGCCTCCTCGTGGGTTCGGCGGGTGACGGCGTCGTGGCTGCCGTCACGCCTGCGGCGTGACCTGTCCGGTGCGGTCGCTCCGGTCAGAGGGAAGAACACACGTGAAATTACACGCGCGTCGTACCGCTCCCGTCAAGCGGTCTGGTGGTATTGCCTCAACCGGATTGGTCGCCGGGCGTGGCCGAAGGGCCACTCTCCGGGGCCGATTCCGGTTCCGGGACGGCTGCCGGAGGGGCCTCGCCGGCGACGTGGGCCCGTGCGGACGGCGGGGCGAGCTGGTCGGGCCGGGTCGGCACGACGGGTACGCCGGCGACCGTCGGCGGCGGAGTCTTCGCCGACGTGGGCGAGGCTGTCTTCGCGGGAGCAGCCGTCTTGGTGGGCGCGGCTGCCTTCGCAGGGGCAGCCGTCTTGGCGGGCGGCGCGGTCGTCTTGGCCGGTGCTGACGTGGCGGCGGCAGACTTCTTCGCCGGCGCGGTCGCCTTGGCGGGCGGCGCGGTCGTCTTGGCAGGCGGCGCGGTCTTGGCCGGTGCTGACGTGGCGGCGGCAGTCTTCTCGGGCGCGGTCTTGGCCGGTGCTGACGTGGCGGCAGCAGTCTTCTCCGGCGCGGTCTTCGTCACCGCAGGCGCAGCCTTCTTCGCGGCGGGCGCGGTCTTCGTCACCGCAGGCGCGGCCTTCTTCGCCGCAGGCGCGGCCTTCTTCGCGGCGGGCGCAGCAGCCTTCTTCGCGGCGGGCGCAGCCTTCTTCGCCGCCGCCTTCTTCGCGGCGGGCGCAGCGGCCTTCTTCGCGGCGGGCGCAGCCTTCTTCGCGGCCGCCTTCTTCGCCGGTGCCGACTTCGCGGCGGGCCGCGCCGAGCGGGCCGGCAGTGGTGCCGGCGCGGGCGGGGCGGCGAGGGCCGCAAGGTCGTCGGGCGGAGCGGGGATGTCGAGCGCGGGCTTGCCCGCCTGCTGCTGCCGATAGCGCTGCGCGTCCTTGGCGTTTCGCCGGCGTTCCATGGCCTCACGCAGCCGGCCGGCCGTTGCCTTGCGCTCCTTCGCCGACAGGCCTTCGCCGAAAGCTTCGAGGACCTCGTGGAAGGTCTGGGTGCGCTCATTCTCCAGCAGCTGGTCACGTTCGGCGAGGTAGCCCAGCAGGGACTGTCCGGCGGTCACCAGCCGGCCGGTGCTGCCGCTGAGCAGCTCGGCGGTCTGCCGGTGGACCGCCGTGTTGCCCTCGAGCGCGACGCGGATCTCCGCGAGGGACGCGTCGGCGCGGGACCGGAACTCCGCCAGCACCCGGTCGGTGCTCTCGCGGGCCGCGGCTACGGCCCCGTCCGCCTTCGTCGACCACTCGGCGTGCATCTGGCCGACGGTGGCCGCCAAGCCCGCGAGGGTCTGCTCCCCCGCCCGGCTGCGCGCCGCGGCATCTTCGCTGCCGCGCACCGCTGCCTGTACGCCGCTGCGCAGCTCGTCGAGAGCCGCGACGACTTCACCGCGCGACTCCTCCACCCGGTCCAGGACGTCGGCGCGAAGCGTCCGGACCACCTCGTCGAAGGTGGTCCGCTGCTCGCCGACGCTCCGCGTGATCTCGTCGGTGGAGCGTTGCAGCGCGGTCGAGATGCGGTCCCGCACCTCTTCCAGCGCGTCGGCCAGATCGGCCCGCAGCGAGCCGACCTCGTCCTCGATCAGCCGGCGCGAGGCCTCGTTGGCCGTCCGCATCGCCTCGAGCGTCTCGTGCAGCTCGTCGACCAGCCCGCTACGCGCCTCGGCGAGCCCTCCGGCAAGTCCCGCGTCGATCTCGTTGAGCTTGGCCTCGACCGAGGACTGGAAGCCCTCGACATGGCCGCGCAGCGCGGCCATGCCCGCCGCGCTCGCGTCGCGATGCTGGGCCAGCCGGTCCTCGATGGAGGAAAACGACGAGTCCAGGGCCTGGCGCAACGTGGTCACGACCTGCTCGCGGTGCCCGTGCTCGGCCTCGCGGGCTGTTCGCGCCGCCTCGGTGAGGGAGACGCCGAGCGAGCCGAGGTTCCGGTCGACCGCTTCCGCGAGGTCGGTGAGCGCGGAGCGGACGCTGTCCGCCCACTCCGCCTGTGCATCGCCGGTGTCTCCCGACACGGCGTCGGTCAGCTGTCCGAGCTGTTCCTCCACGTGGGCGATGCGCTCGGCCGCAGCGCCGACGCTGTCGCGGGTGAGCGACTCCAGCCGCTCGGCCAGGCCGTCGAGGGCGTCCTCGATGGTGGCCATGCGCTCCTCGATCGCCGAGCGCACTTCCTGCGCGGCGGTCTCGGCAGCCCGGCTGCCGGCCGACGCTGACGTGAGCCCGGACGTCAACGTGCGCCGCAGGTCGGCGGCAGCCGTGTCGACCCGGGCGGCGATCGTGTCCTCGACCCGGCCGAGCGCCGTGTCCAGCTGCCCCGACCCCGACGGCAGACCGTCGAGCGCGGTGCGCAACCCCGGCAGCATCCCGCGGACGTCGGCGAGGGTCTCGCCGATCTCGTCGAGGTCGCCCGCGAGCTCCTGTTGCCGCGCACCGAGCTCCGCCGTCGCCGCCTTCGCGGCGGTGATCTCGCCGGAGAGCCGGCCGACGGTCGACTCGACGCCGCTGCGCACGGACCCGAGCTCGGCGCGCAAGGAACCCAGGTCGGCGCGCAGGCCACCGAGCTCGGCGCGCAGGCCGGTCAGCGCCGCCGCGAGAACCGGGCCTTCCGGCCGCTCGTGCTCGTCGTCGCCGGCCGCGGCGGCAAGCTCCTCGATACGGCGCAGCAGCGGCTCGTTCGACTCCGTGCTCACAGGTCCCCCCGATTCGATCTGGCCAGGGCGTCGTCGCGGACCTTACGCCCGCAATGGGTCAGGAGCACCTATCTGGCCATAGAGCGTCGTTCGCTGTCGCGCGGTGCGACCGGCAGCGAGCGCGATCGCCTCGAGGTCCTCGACCGACTTTCGCGAGCCGTGCCCGCTGCCGGCCATCCGGCTGATCGTCTCCTCCATCAAAGTCCCGCCCATGTCGTTGGCACCGCCACGAAGCATCGCTACCGATCCTTCGACCCCGAGCTTCACCCAAGAGCACTGGATGTTGTCGATCAAGCCGGCAAGCAGCAGCCGCGACATCGCATGGACGATGCGGTTCTCGAGATGCGTCGGACCCGGCCGGGCCAGGCCGGCGAGATAGATCGGTGCATTGAGGTGCACGAACGGGAGCGGCACGAACTCGGTGAAGCCACCCGTCTCCTGCTGGATGCCGGCGAGGAGCCGGAGGTGCCCGAGCCAGTGCTCGGGAGTGTCGACGTGGCCGTACATCATCGTCGCGGTTGTCGGGATGCCGAGCGAGTGCGCGGTGCGCACCACCTCCACCCACGTGGCGGCGGGCAGCTTGCCCTTGGTGAGCAACCAGCGGACGTCGTCGTCGAGGATCTCTGCCGCGGTGCCGGGCAACGAGTCGACGCCGGCCTCGTGCGCCGCGACGAGCCAGTCGCGGATCGTCAGGCCGGTCCGCGCCGCACCGTTGACGACCTCCATCGGACTGAACGCGTGCACGTGCAGACCGGGTTGCCGGCTCTTCACCTCACGTGCGATGTCGAAGTACGCCGTGCCCGGCAGATCGGGGTGGATGCCGCCCTGCATGCAGACCTCGGTCGCACCGACCGCGACAGCCTCGTCGGCCCGGTCACCGATCTCGGCGAGCGACAACGTGTAGGCATCAGCGTCCGTACGCCGCTGCGCGAACGCGCAGAACCGGCAGCCGGTGTAACAAACGTTGGTGAAGTTGATGTTGCGGTTAACCACGTAAGTCACGTCGTCGCCGACGCGCTCGCGTCGTACGTCGTCGGCCAGCGCGGCCAGCGCGTCGATCTCGGCGCCGGGCAACGCGTCGAACAACTGGCGCGCAACGGCATCGGGCATCGCTGCGAGCTTCCGCTCGGCGGTCCGCAGCGCGGCGGCGAACTCCCGGCGCATGCGTTGCGACGGCAGGGGTTGGGCGACCGCGCTGCCGCGCAACCGGGCCGCGTCGTCGACGGTGAGCGCGGACCAGTCGCCGTACGCCGCATCGAAGTCGCTGCGCCGGTCGGTGCGTCTTCCCTCGGTGTCGATGGCGACGTGCAGGTCGATACGTCCCGCAGCAGTGAGGCCGCCGTCCGGCTCCTGCCACGGCTGACCTGAGACGACGACATCGGTGCGAGCAAGTCCGTCTGGCCGGGCCAGCGCGTCGACGTGCGCGCGCAGCCGGGGGTCGAGCCACGGCTCGTCGAGGTAGGGCGGATGCGCGGTGAGTCGCTCGACGAGAGTGAAGCCCGCGCGCGCACACCGGTCGCTCAGGTCGTCGAGATGTGGCCACGGGCGTTCGGGGTTGACGTGGTCTGGCGTCACCGGAGACACCCCGCCGAGGTCGTCGA
>JAFAQI010000196.1 GCA_019246495.1 Frankiales bacterium
CCCGATCTCGGCGAGCTCAGCGATCGACGGCATGCCCGGCACCACCAAGACGTTCACCGGCTTGTCCACCGACGACACCACCGCGCGGATGTCGTCCGCCGAGCGCAGGCCGGGAGCGAACAGCACGTCGGCGCCGGCGGCCGCGTAGGCCTGGAGCCGGCTGATCGCGTCGGCAAGGTCGCGGCCGTAGAGCAGGTTCTCCGCACGCGCGGTCAGGACGAGGCGCTCGGCGCCGGCGTGGGCGGCCTCGGCGGCGGCCGCGATGCGATCCGTCGCGAGCCCGGCGTCGTAGATCGGGTCATCCCGCCGGCGGGTGAAGTCCTCGACCGAGCAACCGGCAAGTCCCGTCGTCGCCAGCCGCCGGACGTTGTTGGCGACGTCGCTCGGCTGGTCGGCGAAGCCGTTCTCCGAGTCGGCCGCGACCGGCACACCGACGGCGTCGGTGAGGGCGCGGCAGTGAACGAGAAGCTCATCGAGCGTGACCGAGCCGTCGCTGCGCCCGAGCGAAGCAGCGAAGCCGCTGCTGGTCGTCGCAATCGCCGGGAAACCGAGCGACGCGAGGATTCGGGCCGAGCCTGCATCCCAGGCGTTGGGCTGGAGCAACGGCCGGCCCTTGACATGCAGAGCGAGGAACTCATCGGCGAGTGGCATGCCCGAACGCTCGCACACGAGCACCGCGGCGCGGAAACGGACGCGGACGGGATTCCGACAGGTTCGTCCGAACCGGTGGACGGCACGGCTCCCGGGGGTCAGGCTGAGGGGCGTGGCGAACCGAACCGGGGACTACTGGGACTTCCGCGAGTGCGCGTGGGTGCGCTGCCCGCAACCCGAGCCACTGCGATCCGAGTCATTGGTGCCTGCCCAGGCTGAGCCGGCGCACGACAACGCCGAGGTCGCGCCTGCCACGGAGGCCGACGTACGCTCCGGGTGACGTCGCGCTCTGCGCGCGAACAACGAAAGCCCGGAGGCAGCTGTGGCCGACCTGATCGTTCGCGACACCATCTACATCGACGGCGCGTGGGTGCCTTCGGACGGCACCGACACGATCGATGTCGAGAACCCCGCGACCGAGGAGGTCATCGGCCGCATCCCGTCGGGCACCGCGTCTGACGTCGACCGGGCGGTCAGAGCTGCACGCGCCGCGCAGGACGACTGGGCAGCCACGTCGGCGGAGGAGCGCGGGAAGCTCATCTCCCGTTTGCAAGATGCGGTGACCGCGCGGCACGGCGAGATCGCCAAGACGATCACCCAGGAGATGGGTGCTCCGATCAAGATGGCGGAGATGATCCAGGCCGGCCTGCCGATCGCCGACATCGCGACCGCGGCGCAGCTCGCCACGACGTTCGAGTGGGAGCGTCAGCTCGGCAACTCCACGGTCGTCATGGAGCCGCTCGGTGTCGTCGGCTGCATCACTCCGTGGAACTACCCGCTGCACCAGGTGACGGCCAAGGTTGCTTACGCACTCGCGGCCGGATGCACCGTCGTACTCAAGCCGAGTGAGGTCGCGCCGCTGTGCGCGTTCCTGTTCTTCGACGCGATCCACGAGGTCGGCTTCCCGGCGGGCGTCGTCAACCTGGTGCCCGGCTACGGCAACACGGTCGGCGAGGCCATCGCTGCGCACCCCGACATCGACATGGTGTCGTTCACCGGTTCGACGCGGGCCGGCAAGCGCGTTGCCGAGCTGGCGGCGCAGACGGTGAAGAAGGTGTCGCTCGAGCTCGGTGGCAAGAGTGCAAACGTCATCCTTCCCGACGCCGATCTCGCCAAGGCGGTCAAGGTCGGCGTGGGCAACTGCTACCTCAACTCCGGCCAGACCTGCACTGCGTGGACACGCATGCTGGTCCACTCGTCGCAGTACGACGAGGCCGTCGAGCTCGCTGCCAAGACGGCCGAGACCTACACCATCGGTGACCCCCTCGACGAGGGCACCCGGCTCGGCCCGCTGGTGTCGAAGGCGCAGCGCGACCGTGTCGCGTCCTACATCGACAAGGGCAAGGCGGAGGGTGCGCGCATCGTCGCCGGCGGCGACGCCTCGCCGCTGGAGAAGGGTTACTTCGTCTCGCCGACCGTCTTCGCCGATGTCACGACCGACATGACGATCGCGCAGGAGGAGATCTTCGGCCCCGTGCTGTCGATCCTCAAGTACGACGACGAGGACGAAGCGCTGCGTATCGCGAACGATTCGATCTATGGCCTCGCTGGCGGCGTCTGGTCCGGTGACGCGGACAAGGCGAAAGCGTTCGCGCGCAAGATGAAGACCGGTCAGGTCGACATCAACGGCGGCTCGTTCAACGTCGCCGCGCCGTTCGGCGGGTTCAAGCAGAGTGGCGTCGGCCGCGAGCTCGGGCCGTTCGGCCTCGAGGAGTTCACCCAGCCGAAGTCGCTGCAGCTCTAGTTCCTCGACAGACGACGCGGCCCGCACGCAATGCGTGCGGGCCGCGTCGGTGTCAGGCGCCGGGCGATCCGGTCAGCGGTTGAGGCCGGTCGCCTTCTCCGCCGGCACGAGGACCTTGCCGTTGAGCAGCACGATGGTGTTCGTCGCAGTCTTGAGCGCGTACTGGTTCTCGGCTGGAAGGGTCGTGCCGACGGTGAACACCGCGTACTTCGCGCCGGTCGACGCGTCGACGTAAGCGGCGGGACCCGTGGTCGCGGCGACCGCGACGACCGAGTCGGCCGGGGTGTTCTGCGCGTCGCCCGAGACCGGACCGAGCAGGTCACCGGTCTCGGTGAGCACGACGCCGTCGGAGGCCTGCACGGCGTAGATCGCGAGGTTCGGGGCGAGCGACGCCGCGGCGAGCTCGTAGGTCTCACCGGTCTTGAGGTTGTAGAACGCACCGCCACCTTGGTCCTTGACGACGTGGATCGTCTTGGCGGTGGTCACGGGGCCGACCGTGGTGGCGGACGCGAGTGATGCGCCACTAAGGCTGAGGAGGCTGCCGGTGGCGATGACGCCGGCCGCCTTGAGGGCGCGCTGGGACGCGGACATGCGGTTCCTTTCGACAGGCTGGGATGCCACGAAAGAACTTCGCTCGAATGCGCGTGAAGTCCTCTAGCCCAAACGGCCCAATTCCGTTACATCACCGGACATTTCCCCCACCTGGCGCTGCTGGGTCGGGAGCGATCCGCATGGGCAGACCGCGCGAGTTACGGCGACCGTCGCCGAGCGAGCTCCGGTCACCCACCGCCCAGCGCTCCGCGACCCACAAGCACGCGAGGGCATCGGCGGCGTCGTCGACGGCCGCCGGTCGAGGAGCTGATGCGACGTATGCGGCCGCATCGCGAAAGACCACCGACAGCAGCGCGAGCCGCTCGGCGTGACCAGCTGCGGTCTTCTTCCCGTACGCCGGCGGCGGTCGCCCGATCGACCGGGCAAGGGCAAGAAAGGCGAGCTCCGGATGCGTCTCGACCACGCGATCGTCGTCGTGCGGCGTGACGCACGCGTCGACGTCCACGACCGCACGCACGATGCCGAACGCCTGCGCGGACATCGATGCGCCACCGAGTTCCGCGAGCACCGCTCTGGCCTCCGCATAGGTCGAGCAGCCGAGCACCGGCCGGATGGGCGCGGCGAACACCGACGCCCGCCGCGTTCCGAGCAATCGCCGTGCCTCGCGATCGCACTGGCGCACGCCGACGTCCGGCAGGCCGATCGGGATGTCGACCGCAATCACGTCGACGTCCTTGTCGTCGTACAGGGCCCGGAACGACGTCGCGTGCTGCCAGCTCACCTGCCCGTCGCCGTCATCGCGCCGGGCTGCGATCCACCCGCCACGGCAGCCGTCCACGCCGACGAGCGCCATGTCCGCAATACTGCCGTGCTGTGCGCGTCTTCCTGGGATCCGATCACGCCGGCTTCGAGCTGAAACAGTTGCTGCTCGACCACGTCCGGTCGCTCGGCCACGAGCCGGTCGACTGCGGCCCACCGGCCTACGACGCCGAGGACGACTACCCGCCCTACGTGCTGCGCGCAGCGGCCGCAGTCGCGGGCGAGCCCGGCAGTGCGGGCATCGTGATCGGCGGCAGCGGCAATGGCGAGGCGATCGCCGCGAACAAGGTTCGCGGAGTCCGTTGCGGTCTCGCGTTCAGCGACGACACCGCGCGTCTCACCCGCGAGCACAACAACGCCAACGTCCTGAGCCTTGGCGCGCGGATGTACGACGAGAGCGTGGCCCTGCGTTACGCGGAGATCTTCCTGTCGACACCGTTCAGCGACGAGGCGCGGCACGTGCGGCGCATCGCCCAGCTGTCGTCTTACGAAGACTCGGGAGAGCTTCCGCCGCTGCCCGGCGACGCGGGCTGAGAGCCGTCCGGCCGGGGTTTCGGCGCCGCATCGCGCGGACCGGTTCGGCGTCCGGTCGTCGGCGGCTGGCCAAGTGGGGGCCGGGGGAACGTGCGCGGCCGGTAGGACACCTGCACGAGCCGCTCCGCAGCCTCCGCGTCGTCCTCGGTGGGGCGAGACACGTCGCGCACGCGCATCGACCCGACGACGCCGAGCACTGACGGCCCGCCGCCGGTGAGCGCCCCGGCAGCGCGCTCGTCGCCGCCGTCCCGGCGGCCACCCCCGCGCCCGGCACTCGAAGCCACGTCCACCACCCCACCCACCGTCCAGGCAAGGAACTACGCCAGTTCCACTGCAGCGTAGACGCTGCGGATGCACCAGTTCGGCCCTGTCGCACCAAGTGCCCCACCCGTTACCCTTTGCGCGATCATGAACTCCGCCGGCCAACCCGCCCGCCGCGTCCTGCAACGGCTGCGCGCCGCGCGCCGACGTGTCGCGCTGGTCACCGCGCCGGAGTCACCGCGCGGCAAGAGGGTCACGCTCGTCTCTCTTGTCGTGCTCACCGCCGGCATCACCGCCTTGAGCACGCTCGCCGGTGTCCAGATCACGCCGACGCTCGCTCTCACGGTCCCCGTGGTGCTCGGCGGATTCCTCCTCGACCGCCCCGCGCTGCAAGCCCTGCTGGTCGTCGTAGCCGTGGCGTTCGTCGTAGAGGTGGCCGACCTCGGTTGGACGGACGTCCGGCCCGGCTCGGCGGTCGTCCTCGCGCTGATGGGAGTCATCAGCGTCGAGCTCGCCCGCGACCGAGAACGACTCGGACTGTCGATGGGCCGCGGCGAGTCGATGCTGCTCGAGCTGAGCGAGCAGCTTCGTCGCCAGGGTGAGCTGCCGCCGCTGCCGCAGGGCTGGGCCGCCGACGTCGCGCAGCGCTCCGCCGGCGGGTCGACCTTCGGCGGCGACTTCATGGTCTCGACGTTGACTGACAACGGGCGGCGGTTGGAGCTCGCACTTGTCGACGTATCCGGCAAGGGCGTGGACGCGGGCACGCGTGCCTTGCTGCTGTCCGGCGCACTCGGTGGACTGCTCGGCGCGGTGCCGGCCAAGCAGTTCCTCGACGCGGCGAACGATTACCTGCTGCGCCAGCAGTGGGACGAGGGTTTCGCAACCGCGCTGCATCTCACGATCGATCTGGAGACCGGGGACTACCGGCTGACGAACGCCGGCCATCCACCGGCCGCGCACTACGCCGGCGGAAGCGGCCGCTGGCAGGTCGTCGAGCAGGACGGGACGATCCTCGGTCTGGTGCCGGACGTGACGTTCCCGGTGGCGGAAGGCCGGCTGGCGCGCTTCGACGCGTTGCTGCTCTACACCGACGGCCTTGTCGAGGTGCCCGGTCGTGACCTCGAGCTCGGTATCGACCGGCTGCTCGGCGCCGCCGAGCGGTTGATCCCGCGAGGATTCGAGCACGGTGCCGAGGCGCTGATCACCGCCGTCGCCCAGCAGGCAAGTGATGACCGCGCCGTCGTGCTGCTCTGGCGCACCTGAACCGTCCAGAGGGAAACGCCGTTCCGGCCTAGGGGCGCGGCTGCACCACGGACGGCGTCACCGGACGTGCGGCCATCGACAAGTACGCCGACTCCACCCACTCGCTCAGCAACGGCCGCGTCTCCGCCGGGTCGACGACGTCGTCGACGAGGAACCGCTCGGCGGTGCGGAACGGCGACCGCACCGCTTCAAGCTCGGCCGCGATCTCCTCCTTCACGCGTGCCGCGTCGTCCCCGGCGTCGGCGAGCATTCGCT
>JAFAQI010000197.1 GCA_019246495.1 Frankiales bacterium
CTGCCCATGGATCTGTCCGCACCGGTGCCGGCCACGACGCCGATCGGTGAGCCCCTGCCCGAGGCGACCTGGATCCAGCCGCTGCCGGACGCGGACGTTGCGCCGATCACCGGCGACCCCGCCGACCGGGCCGTCGTGCAGGACTCCATCCGGCTGGCGTTCGTCGCAGCGCTGCAGCATCTGCCGCCGCGGCAGCGCGCCGTGCTCATCCTCCGCGAAGTGCTGTGCTGGCAGGCCGCCGAGGTCGCGGAGCTTCTCGACACCACGGTCGTCTCGGTCAACAGCGCGTTGCAGCGGGCGCGCGCAACACTCGCCGAGTCCGATGTCTCCGGTGGGACGACCGCCAGTGCGCTCGGCACCGACGAGCGCGCGTTGCTCACGCGCTACGTCGCGGCGTTCGAGGCCTATGACATCGACGCGCTCGTCACGCTGGTGCACGAGGACGCGAGCATCTCCATGCCGCCGCTCGCACTCTGGCTGCGCGGCGTCGATGAGCTGCGGGGCTGGTATCTCGGGACCGGCATCGGCTGCAAGGGTTCTCGACTCGTCGCTACGACCGCCAACGGGTTGCCGGCGTTCGGGCACTACAAGCAGGCGGCCGATGGTCGAGGCCACGAGCCGTGGTGCATCCAGGTGCTCGAGATCGCGGACGGGCGCATCGCGCACATCCACCACTTCCTGGACCCCACGCTGTTCGCGCGGTTCGGGCTGCCCGCGCGGCTCGACGACTGACCGCGGCGCTTCTCGCGACTCAGTCGGTGAGCAGTTCGCCGAGCCCGGCGAGCTCGAGCAGCTCGCGCAGCTCTGCGCTCACGCCGTGCACGGTGAGCCGGCTGCCGTCGCGTTGTGCTGCGAGCCGGCACCGCGCGAGGTAGTCGACCGAGCTCAGGTCGGCAGGCAGCCGGCTGGCGTCGCAGGCCACGACAGGCTGCGGTTCCCCGGCGTACCGCGTCAATCGAACCGCCTCGCTTCCGTCTCACCACGGATGACGCTCGAGACGGCGCGGAATCATCGGTGCGGTCAGTCGAAGCGGTAGCCCATGCCCGGCTCGGTGAGCAGATGCCGTGGATGTGACGGGTCGGCCTCGAGCTTCCGCCGCAGCTGCGCCATGTAGACCCGGAGGTAGTTGATCTCGGTTCCGTACGCCGGACCCCACACGTCCTGCAAGAGCTGCCGTTGCGTGACGAGGCGGCCGCGATGCCGGGCCAGCACCTCCAGCAGCTGCCACTCCGTCGGCGTGAGTCGCACGTCGCTGTCGCCGCGGCGGACGCGCTTTGCGGCAAGGTCGATGGTGAGCTCGCCGGTGACCACGACCGGCTCGTCGTCTGCCGGACCGGACCTGCGGACCGCCGCGCGCAACCGGGCGAGCAGCTCATCCATGCCGAACGGCTTGGTGACGTAGTCGTCGGCGCCCGCGTCGAGAGCGGCGACCTTCGCAGCCTCTTGCTCGCGGGCGGACAGCACGATGATCGGAGTGTTCGTCCAGCCGCGCAGGCCGGCGATGACCTGCGTGCCGTCCATGTCGGGGAGGCCAAGGTCGAGGATCACTGCGTCGGGCCGCTCGCGGGCGACTGCGGCGAGGCCGCTCGCGCCGTCCGCCGCAGTCGCCACCTCGTAGTCGCGAGCGACGAGGTTGATGCGCAACGCTCGGCAGATCGCTGCCTCGTCGTCGATGACCACGACCTTGGTCACGAGGGCAGGGCTTCGATCGCCCGATCCGCGTGAGCCGCCGGCACGCTCACGATCATCGTGAGGCCGCCGCCAGGTGTTTCCGCTGCGGTCAGTGCGCCGCCGACGGCTTCGGCCAGGCCTCGTGCGACAGCAAGGCCCAGCCCGACGCCGGTGCGCGCGTCCTGGTCGCCGAGCCGCTGGAACGGCTCGAACATTCGGTCCCGGTCGGGTTCGGCGACGCCCGGGCCGTGGTCGATCACGCACACCTCCACCCGGTTGTTCGCATGGCGCGCGACGACAGCCGGCGGGTGATCGGCGGGCGACCAGCGCAGAGCGTTCTCCAGCAGGTTGGCGAGGACGCGCTCGAGCAACCCGGCGTCGGTGAGAACGAGTGGCAGGTCCTCGGGTACGCCGATGTCGACGTGCGCGCCGCCGGGGAGGCCACGCAAGGCGACCGGCACGATCTCCTCCACCGAGGCCGGTCGCAGGTATGGCTGCAGTGCACCGGTTTGCACCCGGCTCATGTCGAGCAGGTTCGCGATCAGTGCGCTCAGCCGGTCGGTCGACTCCTCGATGGTTTCGAGCAGCTCCGCCTCGTCCTCCGGCGACCACGTCACTTCGGTCTGCCGGAGACTCGAGATGCTCGCCTTGATCGATGCCAGCGGCGTACGTAGGTCATGACTCACCGCAGCAAGCAGCGCCGTGCGCATCCGGTTGCTAGCGGCAAGCGCTTCGGCCTGGGCCGCCTGGGTGCGCAACCGGTCTCTGTCGAGGGCGACGGCGAGCTGCGCGCCGGCCGCCTCGAGCAGACGATGGCTCACGAGCGGCGTCGGACCGCGCACGACGAGCTGCAGGCCAGGGCGAAGGTCAAGGCGTTGCACCACGTCGTCGGTGCGCGACCGGGCCGAGGGCGCAGCACTGCTGGCAACG
>JAFAQI010000203.1 GCA_019246495.1 Frankiales bacterium
AGCGCGAGCTGCTGCTCGGTGTCGCTCAGCGCGGCCTGGGCGTGCTGCAGGCGCTGGAGCCGGAAGGCGTCCTGGGCGGCCAGCGTGTGCAGCATGAGCAATCCGAGCAGGCCAAGCGCGAGGAGGCCGCCGACGAGGATGGCGAACGGCAAGCGGCCGACGACGAGGCGGCGCGGCGTGACGAGCCGCAGCGTCGGCCGGGTCCGGGCCGGCTGGAGGCGAGCCGGGGCGGCGACGCTCATGCCGCATCCCGGATTCGCTCGGCAGCCCGGAGGCGGGCCGCGCTCGCCCGGGGGTTGGCCGCAACTTCGGCCTCGTCCGGCTTCTCCGCACCGCGGGTCAGCAGCCGCAGCTGCGGCCGCGCGTCCTCCGGGACGACCGGAAGCCCCGGAGGAAGGTCGACCCGGGCGCCCGCGACCAGCGTGCGCTTGACGATCCGGTCCTCCAGCGACTGGTAGGCGAGCACGACGATCCGGCCGCCGACGCGCAGGGCTTGGACAGCGGCGGGCAGCGCGCGCGCTAGCGCACCGAGCTCGTCGTTGACCTCGATCCGCAGCGCCTGGAACGTCCGCTTCGCCGGATGGCCGCCGGTGCGGCGGGTGGCCGCGGGTACCGCGTCGCGCACGAGCTCAGCGAGCTGGGCCGAGGACGTGAGCGGCGCCTGGGACCGGGCGCGGACGATCGCGTCAGCGATCCGGCGGGCGAACCGCTCCTCGCCGTAGACCCGGATGACCCGGGCGAGCTCGTCCCGCGAGTAGTCGTTCACGACGGTCGCCGCGGTGAGCGGGCCATCGGGGTCCATCCGCATGTCGAGCGTCGTGTCGCGGGAGTAGGCGAAGCCCCGCTCGTCGTCGTCGAGCTGTAGCGAGGACACCCCGAGGTCGAACAGCGCGCCGTCGAGGCGGTCGACTCCGGCGCGGTCGAGGACGTCCGGCAACTCGTCGTACACCGCCCGGACCAGCGTCACCCGGGGCCGGTAAGCCGCCAGCCGGCCGGCGGAGATCTCGAGGGCGCGCGGATCGCGGTCGACGCCGATGAGGTGCAGCTCAGGATGTGCCGCGAGGAGCCCGGCGGCATGACCGCCCAGCCCGACGGTGGCGTCGACCAGCACCGCGGGCCTTCCATCGAGGGCCGGGGCGAGCAGCTCGAGCACGCGGTCCCGAAGGACCGGCTCGTGCATCGGAGCGCTCATCCGACCCCTTCCGTGTGTGGTGTTGCCGTGTGGTGATCTCGATGTCTGGTCGAGACCGAGACCGTGTCTCGTGGACCGCCCAGCCGGGTGGGTTGGCATGACGCCTGGTCCCCGCCCCCCGCGCCTGGCGCCGGGGAAGGTGCGCCAGGTGCCGCGGGCGGGAGCCACGCGTCACGCCAGGGCCGGCGGGTGCAACCGCGAGCCGAGGAGGAGGTCAGAAGATGCCGGGCAGCACCTCCTCGGACTGCGAGGAGAACTGCTCCTCGGACGCGCCGAGGTAGTCCTGCCAGGCGGCGGCGTCCCAGATCTCGACGCGGGTGTTGGCGCCGATGACGACACAGTCGCGGGACAGGCCGGCGTAGTCCCGCAGCGGCGCGGGCAGCGTCAGCCGGCCCTGCTTGTCCGGCACCTCGTCGTGCGCGGACGCGAAGAGCACCCGGCTGTAGTCGCGGGCGACCTTCACGCTCATCGGCGCCTCACGCAGCCGCTCGGTCAGCCGGACGAACTCCTCGAGGGCGAACACATAGAGGCATCGCTCTTGCCCCTTGGTCACGACCAGGCCGGCGGCGAGCTCGTCGCGGAACTTCGCCGGCAGGAACAGTCGCCCTTTCTCGTCGAGGCGTGGCGAGTAGGTGCCCAGGAACACCACTCACCTCCCCGGCTGACCGCGCGGATGCCCACTGCTCCCCCACGACGCTCCACTGTACTCCACTTTGCTCCTCGGTCAACCATTTCGGTTGCACGACCCCGCCGCTTGAGCCCCACCCGCAGTTGTTCTGGAGTCGTGACCTCACGGCCCGTGGCGACGGGCGGCGAACCTGGCAGACTCGGCACACGTATTTCGGGTGGGAACACCTGCCGGCGACGGCCACCGTCGCGACCGGCCGGTGACGAGGAGGCAACGTTGCCCAGTCGCGCGGGGACCACCACGACGACATCGCCTGGTCGAGCCCGCCGCGGCGACTCCGTGGCGCTCGACGACATCGCCGCCGGCGCGGGCCGGATCATCGAGGCCGTCGAGCAGGTCATCCAGGGAAAGAGCGACGCCATCCGGCTCGCGGTGACCGTGATGCTCGCCGAGGGCCACCTGCTGATCGAGGACGTGCCCGGCGTCGGCAAGACGATGCTCGCGAAGGCGCTGGCCCGGGCGATCGACTGCTCGGTCCGACGGATCCAGTTCACGCCCGACCTGCTGCCCAGCGACGTCACCGGCGTCTCGGTCTGGAACCAGGACACTCGTGAGTTCGAGTTCAAGCCCGGGGCGATCTTCGCCAACATCGTGGTCGGCGACGAGATCAACCGTGCGTCGCCGAAGACCCAGTCCGCGCTGCTGGAGTGCATGGAGGAGCGCCACGTCACCGTCGACGGCGTGACCTACGAGCTCGAGCCGCCGTTCATGGTGCTGGCCACCCAGAACCCGGTCGAGATGGAGGGCACCTACCCGCTGCCCGAGGCGCAGCGCGACCGTTTCACCGCGCGGCTCGCCATCGGCTACCCCTCCCCGGACGCCGAGCTCGAGATGGTCGACCAGCACGGCGGCGGATCCCCGCTGGAAGACCTGGAGGCAGTCTCCGACTCCCTCGAGGTGGCGAAGCTGATCGAAGCGGTGCGGACCGTGCACATCGCCGAACCCGTACGCCGCTACGCCGTCGACATCGTCACGGCGACGCGCGACAACCGCGACCTTCGGCTCGGAGCGTCACCCCGGGCGACGCTCCACCTGCTCCGGGCGGGCCGGGCGGCGGCTGCGCTCGAAGGCCGCGACTACGTGCTACCGGACGACCTCCAGACGCTCGCCGTGCCGGTGCTGGCGCACCGCCTGCTGCTGTCAGCCGAGGCGCAGGTCGCCCGTCGTACGGCCCAGGCCGTGGTCGCTGACGTGATCGCGTCGGTGCCGGTGCCTCAGGAGCAGGCGGCTCCACGCCCCGACCGGCAGCGTCGCAGCGGCTGACCCAGTGCGCGTCAACGAGGTCCTCGGCGGGTTGACCGTTCGCGGCCGTTGCCTGCTCGCGGCCGGGTTCGCCGCCGTCGTCTGCGCGATCGTCCTGGGCGAGGTCAACCTGCTGCGGATCGGGCTGTTCCTGCTCGCGCTTCCGCTGATCGCTTATGCGATGGTCGCGCGAACCCGCTACCGGCTGACCTGCACCCGGCGGCTGGACCCGGTGCGCACGCACGCCGGGCGCCCGGCGCGCGTGGTGCTCCGCGTGCAGAACATCTCGCGGCTGCCGACCGGCCTGCTCCTCGGCGAGGACACGGTTCCCTACATGCTTGGCGGACGTCCGCGCTTCGTCCTCGACCGGGTACTGCCGCAGCGGGCGGTCGACATCGACTACACGGTGCGCTCGCAGCTGCGCGGCCGCTATCGCATCGGACCGCTCGTCGTACGGCTCACCGACCCGTTCGGGCTCTGCGAGCTCACCCGGTCCTTCACGGCCGCGGACACGCTGGTCGTCACGCCACAGGTCGTCACGCTGCCGGAGGTGCGCCTCGGCGGCGACTGGGCCGGTGCGGGTGAGAGCCGCGCGCGTTCGGTTGCGACGTCGGGCGAAGACGACGCAGCGACGCGGGAGTATCGCCAGGGCGACGACCTGCGCCGGATCCACTGGAGGTCGACAGCGCGTCGCGGCGAGCTGATGGTGCGCCGTGAGGAGCAGCCGTGGCAGAGCCGAGCCGTGCTGCTCGTCGACTGCCGCGGAACGGCACATCACGGTGACGGACCGGCGTCGTCGCTGGAGTGGGCGATCGCCGCAGCCGCGTCGATCGGCCTGCACC
>JAFAQI010000057.1 GCA_019246495.1 Frankiales bacterium
CGGGGCCTACGGCTGCGGGTCAGCGCCGGCATCGGACCGGCTTCCCCCACGGGTGGCGATTGCCTGCCGATCGTGCCCCGACCGGCCACCGCCGGTCAACCGGATCGCGGCGACGGCGCGCCCGATAGCGTCAAAGCATGTCCTGGACGTGGCGCTACGAGGCTTCTGACGGCACTTCGGTCGAACCCGCCGAGGCACCCACCGGCGAGGCGTTCCCGACGCAGAGCGACGCGGAGACCTGGCTGGGCGAGAACTGGCGAGAGCTGCTCTCCGCGGGCGTCGAGCAGGTCACGCTGCTCGACGCCGGCCGTGAGGTCTACGGCCCGATGAGCCTGCAGCCGCAGGAGTGAGGGAAGCGCTCAGCCGCGGGGGGAGCGGGGACTCTGCGTCTTCGCCGGCTCGCGCTCGACGGCGTCGCCGAGCGCGTCGTCGATCTGCTTCAGGACATCGGCTTCGAGCCGTACGCCGGACGCCTTCACGTTGTCCTCGACCTGCTCGGGACGCGACGCGCCGACGATGGCACTCGCCACGTTGTCGTACTGCAGCACCCACGCCACCGCCAGCTGCGCCATCGACAAGCCGAGGCCCTCGGCGATCGGGACCAGCTTCTGCACCCGCTGCAGGATGTCGTCCTCGAGCCACCGGCGGATCATGTTGGCGCCGCCGGCCTCGTCGGTCGCCCGGGACCCGGTCGGCGGTTGCTCGCCGGGCTTGTACTTGCCGGTCAGCGCACCTTGCGCGATCGGTGACCACACGATCTGCGACAGCCCGAGCTCCTCGCACGCGGGCACGACTTCGGTCTCGATGACCCGCCAGAGCATGTTGTATTGCGGCTGGTTCGACACGAGTGGCACGTGCAGCTCATCGGCCAGCGCCTTCGCCTCGCGAATCTCCTCGGCGCGCCACTCGCTCACGCCGATGTAGAGCGCCTTGCCCGCGCGTACGACGTCCGCGAACGCGAGCATCGTCTCCTCGAGCGGCGTCGTGTGGTCGAAGCGATGCGCTTGGTAGAGGTCGACGTAGTCGGTCTGGAGCCGCTTCAGCGAACCGTCGATCGACTCGAGGATGTGCTTGCGCCCGAGGCCGCAGTCGTTCGGGCCCGGCCCGGTCGGCCAGAACACCTTCGTGAAGATCTCGAGCCCTTGCCGTCGCTCGCCCTTGAGTGCACGACCGAGGACTGACTCGGCGCGGGTTCGCGCATAGACGTCGGCGGTGTCGAAGGTCGTGATGCCGTTGTCGAGTGCGGCGCGCACGCAGGCGAGCGCCTGCTCCTCCTCGACCTGGCTGCCGTGGGTGATCCAGTTGCCGTAGGAGATTTCGCTGACGAGCAGGCCGCTGCGGCCGAGATGGCGGTGATTCATGCCTCGACGCTATGCGCCGGACTCTCCGGAGGACTAGATCGGGTCGCCGCGCTTGACTCGCGGCGGTGGCCGGCGCATCCGCCGCGGTTGCATCGCGCGGATGGTCGCGTAGCCCGTGATGCCGGTGGCTTCCTTGTCGCCGTACTTCTCGAGGACCGCGGCCTTGGCCGAGCGACCCACGGAGATCGAGTTGATGAGTACGAGTCCGAAGACCACGAGCATGACGAAGTTCGAGGCGATCACCACTGCGGGCACCGGGATGAACGCGAGCGCGAGCGCGGCCAGGATCATGCCGAAGAACACCTGGCCGACCGTGAAGCGTGAGTCGACGAAGTCGCGCGCGAGTCGCTTGGCCGGCCCGGCATCGCGCGCTGGGAGATGACGCTCGTCCCCGGTTCGCAGCGCGTTGCGCTGCGCGGCTCGCTGCTCGCGCAGCCGCTCCCGGCGTTGCGCCGCCGCTTCCTTGCGCGACGTCGGCGTCGTCACCCGGCGTTGCTTGCGGGCGTCGCGGCGCTTCGGGGTTGGGCGCCCCTTTCCGGCGGGCGCAGGCGCCGGCGAGGCGTCCGCGGGCGGCTCCTCGGGCGCGACGGAGCGGCGGGCGAACGGCACGGTCACGAGCATACGGAGCGCTTGTTTGGGCTCAGCCAACATTCAGAACGACGACTACGCTGGAGCCGACGGTCGCGACCGCGACCCGACGAGGAGGCACCGGACCGGATGAGCATGGGCTCCCGGCTGGCCTTGATCTTCAAGGCGAAGGCCAACAAGGTTCTCGACAAGGCCGAGGACCCGCGCGAAACGCTTGACTACTCATACGAGAAGCAGCTGGAACTGCTGACGAAGGTACGCCGCGGAGTCGCCGACGTTGCGACGAGTCGCAAGCGGCTCGAGATCCAGATGCAGCAGCTGCAGGGCTCTGCGGACAAGCTTCAATCGCAGGCGCAGCAGGCCGTGACGGCCGGCCGCGACGACCTTGCCCGCGAGGCGCTGACCCGCCGCGCCGCGGTCAACCAGCAGCTCGTCGACCTCCAGACCCAGCACGCGCAGCTGCAGGCCGAAGAGGAGAAGCTCACCACCGCCTCGCAGCGTCTTCAGGCGAAGGTCGACGCATTCCGGACACGCAAGGAGACCATCAAGGCGACCTACACCGCCGCCGAGGCGCAGACCAAGATCGGCGAGGCGATGTCGGGCATCTCTGAGGAGATGGGCGACGTCGGCCTGGCGATGCAGCGCGCCGAGGACAAGACGCAGCAGATGCAGGCCCGCGCGAGTGCCGTCGACGAGCTCATCGCCAGCGGTGCGCTCGACGACGCGAGTCAGCCGCTGGGCGGCAAGGACGACATCCAGCGCGAGCTGGACAGCATGTCGGCCGGCAGCAACGTCGAAGCGGAGCTCGCTGCGCTCAAGGCGGGTACGCCGGCAGCAGCGCTGCCGTCGGGCCAGGAGGCGGCCGCAGCGGCTGAGCCGCAGGCGGCCCCCGAAGGGACCACGAAGTGATCGTGCGCATCCTGGGCGAAGGTCAGCTCGACGTCCCGGACTCGGAGCTCGACGCTCTGAACGAGTTGGACGACAAGGTGCAGGCCGCTGTCGACAGTGGCGACGATGACGGCTTCAGCGCCGCCCTCGTCGCGCTCCTCGAGCGGGTGCGGTCGTCCGGGCGGGCGCTCACCGACGACGACATCGTCCCGTCCGACCTGGTTCTCCCGTCGCCTGATGCCTCGCTCGCCGAAGTGCGTGAGCTCCTCGGCGACGAGGGCCTGATCCCAGGCTGACGATGATGGCTACCCGCTCACGGTTCCGCTCCGATCCGGGCCTCGTCGCCCGGATGTCGTTCACGATGTTTCTGCTCGGTGCGCTCTACGTCGCGGTCGTCGCGCTGCTGCTCGCCTCGCACGTGTCGATCGGCTTCGTCGTCGTCATCGCCGGCGGCCTGTTGTTCGCGCAGTACTTCTTCTCCGACAAGATGGCGCTCTACGGCATGGGCGGTCGCATCGTCACGCCCGAGG
>JAFAQI010000059.1 GCA_019246495.1 Frankiales bacterium
CGCGCGACTGTCCGCGGCCTTGACCGAGCTCGACGCCCGCGTACGCGCGATCGAGCTCGACGAGCCGCTGCCGTTCGACCACGACGCCGACTCGCTCGCGGCGGTGCAGATGTGGAACCTCACGACCAAGTACGGCGACCTCGACATCACCGTCACGCCGAGTGGGACGCAGGGCTACGACGACCTCAAGCGCGAGGCCGTGACCGTGACGATCCGCGGCGTGCCGGTGAAGCTCGCGTCGCTCGCCGACATCGTGCGAAGCAAGGAGGCAGCGGGCCGGGACAAGGACCGGCGGTCGCTGCCAGTCCTGCGCGAGCTCGTCGCAATGCAGCTGCGCGAGAAGACCGGACGCAAACCGCGCTGAGGCGCGACGTTTCCCTGTTGTTTCCGCCCCGGTCGACAGGGAGCGCGGCAGCGGTGGCGAAGATGACGCCGTGATGCCCTCGTGATGCGCCCGCGTCGAGTGATCGCCATCGCCGTTGCGACGTTGTCGATGTCGGCGAGCGTCGGCTACGCCGTCACGCATGGCAGCGGTGGTGGCGTCAGTCCCAAGAACCACGAGACCGGCAACGGTCGCGTGCTGCGGCCCGCCGGCCGGCTGACACGAGTCGGCAACTTTCCGACCGGCGGTGCGCTGACGCCGGACGGCCGCTTCTACTGGACCGTCTCGACCGGGCGTGGACTCAACGACATCCGGATCGTCGACGTCCGGCGGCATCGCGTCGTACAGACCATCGGCATCCCCGGCGCGTCCGGCGGCATCGCGATGGAGCCGCACCGGCCGGTCGTCTATGTCTCAGGCATCGCCGACTCGACGCACCTCGACCAGCAACGCAAACACGCGCGCGGGCGCGCCGGTGACGTCGTCGACGTCTATCGCTATCACCGGCACTCCGGTCGCGCTCACCTCGTGCGGCTGCTCAAGGTGCCGCCGCCGTCGGGCACGCCGCTTCCGCAGGGCGTGGCCTACGTACCCGGCCTCGAGGGGCCGCCGGAAAGCTTTCCGCCGACCAACACCGTGCGGATGTCCTGGCCGGACCGACTTGCCGTCTCGCCGAACGGCCGCACGCTGCTCGTCCCGCTCAACCTCGCCGACCACGCCGCTGTCCTCGACACGAAGACCCGTACGACGACGTACGTCGCCGTCGGTCACTATCCCTATGGCGCGGCCATCACGCCCAACGGTCGCACCGGACTGGTGTCCAACGAGGCCGACGGGACGGTCTCGCTGATCGACCTCGCCAGCGGCAAGGTCAGCACGACGGTCCGGGTCGGGCCGGCGCTGTCGCATCCGGAGAGCATCACGATCGACCGGCGGCGACACCGTGCTTACGTCACGCTCGCCAACACCGATCACCTCGCGGTCATCGGGCTGGACCGGCGCAAGAAGATCGGCGACCTTTCGTTGGTACGCCGTCAGGGGGTTGGCGTCTCGCCGGTCGCGGCAGCGCTCGACCCCGTGCGGCCGAGGCTCTACGTGGCCGAGGAGGGCGGCGACGACCTCGCCGTGGTCGACGTGCGCGCTGCGCATCCGCGGCTCGCGGGCCGAGTGCCGACCGCGGCGTTCCCCACCGATGTCGCGGCGTGGCACGGTCCGTGTCGCGTCGCGCATCCCAAGCCCGGCCGCGGTGCCGTGCCGCTGTGCTCGCGGCTTGTCTGGCTGTCGGCGAAGGGTTTCGGGTTCGGCCCCAACCCGCACGGCCCGAAGCCGACGAGCAAGCTCGACGCCGACAACACGATCAACTCGTTCACCTATCTGCCTTCTGCCATCCGCGGAGACGTCGGTGTCACGAGGCTTCCCGGCCGTCACGCGCTGCGCCGGCTGACTCGCGTCGCGCAGCGGCAGATCGTCCCGGTCGACGTGACTCCACGACCGAAGAACACCGTCTTGCGGCCCAACGGCCCGATCAAGCACGTGTTCTTCGTCGTAAAGGAGAACCGCACCTATGACCAGGTGCTCGGTGATGTCGCGCGCGGTGACGGCGACCCGAAGCTCGAGCTGTTCCCCAAGAGTGTGACGCCGAATGTGCACGCGTTCGCGCACCGTTTCCCGTTGCTCGATCACGTCTTCGCCAACTCCGAGGCGTCGATCGACGGTCACTTCTGGACCAGCGCGGCGATGGTGTCGGACTACGTGCAGAAGAATTGGATGCAGAACTATGCGGGTCGAGGCCGGCCCTATGACTTCGGTGTCTACGCCGTGAGCTGGCCGGGCAACGGCTTCCTGTTCGACCAGGCGCAGCGGCAGGGCATCAGCTACTTCAACTACGGCGAGGCGATCGCGGGCGACGTGCCGCTTCCGGACAAGGACCGTACGCCGGCGATGAACCGTGAGGTGGCGCGCAAGTTCGCGCACTCCGACCTCGGCGCCGGCACGCCGTTCGGAGTGAGCAACGCACCGGCCGGTGAGTGCTATCCCAACGACGCCGACATCGAGACCGATGCGATCACGCAGCAGGAGACGTTTGACGGAAGCCTGCCGGCGGGCGCTCCCAACAGCGGCGAGTCGCGTTTCGCCTGCTTCAAGCAACGGTTCGAGCAGCAGGTGGCGACAAGCAGCGTGCCGGCGTTCAACTACCTGGTGCTGCCGAACGACCACACCGTCGGCACGTCACCGGGCAAGCGCTCACCGCAAGCACTCGTCGCGGACAACGACTACGGACTCGGCCAGATCATTGCCGAGATCAGCCACTCGTCGATCTGGAAGTCGTCGGCCATCTTCGTCGTCGAGGACGACTCGCAGGACGGGGCGGACCACGTCGATGCGCATCGGATCGTCGCCGAGGCGATCAGTCCCTACACGAAGCCCGGTGCAGTGATCCACCACCGTTACGACTACCTGTCGGTCATCA
>JAFAQI010000159.1 GCA_019246495.1 Frankiales bacterium
GACCTGGACGACTGGCGCGCACAGTTCGAGGTCAACCTGTTCGGCCACATCGCGATCACCCGATCACTGCTGCCCGCACTGCTGGCAAGCAAGGGCCGCATCGTCGACGTCGGGTCGATCGGGGGGCGGATGTCCTCACCCTTCATCACGCCCTACAACGCGTCGAAGTTCGCAATGCGCGCGTGGACGGACGGGCTGCGGATGGAACTCGCGCCGCACGGTGTGAGCGTGACGTTGATCGAGCCCGGTTCGATCGACACCCCGTTGTGGCAGAAGGGCAACGAGCTCGCCGACGAGCAGCTGGCGAAGCTGAGCACCGAGCAACGGGCGCGGTACGCGACGCAGATCAAAGGTGCGCGAAAGGCAGCCGACTTCGCCGCTGCGCACGGCATCCCGCCGGAGCGCTGCGCGGCTGTGATCGAACAGGCGATGACCGCGCGCCGGCCGAAGGGGCGCTATCTGGTCGGGCGTGACGCACGGCTGCAGGCGGTCATGGCGATGCTTCCGGTGCGGTTGTCGGACCGCATGACGCAGACAATGCTGTCCCGGCTGGGCCGGGACTGACGGCAACCATGGGCCGCCCCCTGTCCGATCCGCTCGTCGAGCGGATGCGCGGTTTCGGTACGACGATCTTCGCGGAGATGACAGCTCTCGCGCACCAGACGGGCGCGGTCAACCTGGGTCAGGGCTTTCCGGACACGGACGGGCCCAACGCGATGCTCGAGCAGGCGGTCGAGGCCATCCGCGGCGGCCTCAACCAATATCCGCCGGGCCCTGGCCTGCCGCCGCTGCGGCAGGCGATCGCGGCGCACCGCAAGCACCGCTACGGCTTGTCCTACGACCCCGACACGGAGGTCTTCGTCACGGTCGGCGCGACCGAGGCGATCAGCGCCAGCATCCTCGCGTTGTGCGAAGCGGGCGACGAGGTCGTCGTCCTCGAGCCCTACTACGACTCCTACGCGGCCGTCATCGCTCTCGCCGGCGCCGTACGCCGTCCTGTGCCGTTGCGGCCGACGGCGCCGGGCGGCCGTTTCACGTTCGACCCGGACGAGCTGCGCGCGGCGATCACGGCGAACACCCGCGTCATCTTGCTCAACTCGCCGCACAACCCGACCGGCACCGTGCTGTCACGCGCCGAGCTTCAGCACATCGCCGATGTTGCAGTCGACCGCGACCTCATCGTCGTCACGGACGAGGTCTATGAGCACCTCACGTTCGACGGTGTCGAACACGTCCCGATCGCGAGCCTTCCCGGCATGCGCGAGCGGACGGTGTCGATCTCGAGTGCCGGCAAGACGTTCAGCGTCACGGGTTGGAAGATCGGCTGGGTGTGCGCACCGACGCAGTTCATCCGCGCGGTGACGACGGTGAAGCAGTTCACCACCTTCACTTCCGCGGGCGCGTTCCAGCTCGCGGTTGCACACGGGCTGTCGCGCGAGATGGAGTGGGTCGAAGCTCTCCGCTCGTCGCTGCAGCTCCGCCGCGACCGCCTCGCTGACGGTCTCGCCCGCGTCGGGCTCACCGTGCACGTACCGCAGGCGACGTACTTCGTCCTCGCCGACGTCCGCGCGCTTGGCATCGACGATGGCGAGGCGTTCGCCCGCACCCTGCCGCACGAGGGCGGCGTCGTCGGCATCCCGACCGCCGTGTTCTGCGACAACGCCGAGGTCGGCCGGCCCTACGTGCGGTTCGCGTTCTGCAAACGCGACGACGTTCTCGACGAGGCGGTGTCTCGTCTCGTTTCCTACGCTGGGCGGCACCCCTCGTAGGGTGGGGTGATGGCCTTCCGATCCGCCGGCAAAGCGCCGCTGCTGCTCGAGCTCGACCTCACCCAACACCTCGTCGAACACGAGCCGGACGACCCGCTGGCGAAGCTGCGTTCGCGTGGCAAGCCGCGGTTGCGGCCGGTCCTGCGCGCGCTGCACGAGGCGGCGTCGGACAGCCGCGTGGTCGGTCTGGTGGCCAAGGTCGGCGACCCGTCGATGTCGCTGGCACGTGCCCAGGAGCTGCGCGACGCGGTCATCGCGTTCGCGGCCAGCGGGAAGCCGACGGTCGCCTGGGCCGACACGTTCGGCGAGTCGACCAACGCGTCCATCGCGTGTTACCTCGCAAGCGGCTTCGGCGAGACCTGGCTCCAGCCGACCGGGGAATACAACCTGCTCGGCGTCGCCGCCGAGGTGTCGTTCATGCGCGGCGTGTTCGACAACGTCGGCGTGGAGCCGGAGTTCGGCCAGCGCTACGAGTACAAGAACGCCGCCGACCGCCTCGTGCAGAAGGACTTCACCGAGGCCCACCGCGAATCCGCCGACCGGCTGGCCGAAGCCGCTTGGGAGCAGATCGCGGCCGCCATCGCAAAGGCGCGCGGCATCGACGTCGCCAACGTCGAGGCGGCCCGCGACAAGGCCCCGCTGTTTCCCGACGAGGCACTCGCGGCCGGTCTCGTCGACCGTCTCGGTTATCGCGACGAGGTCTATCGCGAAATCCGGCGACGCATCGGCGGCGACGTTCAGCTGCTCTACGCCGACAAGTGGGCGCCACCGACGTCGCCGGTCAAGCGCATCGCAACCAAAGTGCATCAACGCAACGAGCCGGGTGTTGCACTCGTCGAGGGCTACGGGCCGATCGTCACCGGCCGGTCCCGGCGAATTCCGTTGCAAGGGCAGGCAATGGGCGGCGACACGGTCGCCGCAGCAATCCGCGCCGCGGTCCGCGATGAGAAGACGAAGGCCATCGTCTTCCGCGTCGACTCCCCCGGCGGCTCGGCCGTCGCGTCCGACGTCGTGTGGCGTGAGGTCGGCTGCGCGCGCGAGGCCGGCAAGCCGGTCGTCGTGTCAATGGGCGCCGTCGCGGGATCCGGCGGCTACTACGTCTCGTGCCAGGCCGACGCGATCGTCGCTGAACCCGGCACCCTCACCGGTTCGATCGGCGTACTCGGCGGCAAGTTCGTCACCCGCGCGCTGACCGACCGCATCGGCCTGAACCGCGGCAGCGTTGCGCACGGTCGGCAGGCCCGCATGTACTCGACCCAGCAGGGCTTCTCCGACGGCGAGCGCGAGCGGCTCGAGGCCTGGCTCGACCGCGTGTACGACGACTTCACCGGCAAGGTCTCCGCCGGTCGCAAGCTCACCCGCGAGCAGGTCCACGAAGTCGCCCGCGGCCGGGTCTGGATCGGCGCCGACGCGGCCGAGCGGGGGCTCGTCGACTCGCTCGGCGGGCTGCGGGACGCCGTACAGCTCGCGCGCAGCAAGGCGGGTCTTCCGGACGACGCGCCACTGCGTCCGGCGGTGAGCGTTGCGCCGCTCGCCCGGCTGAAGCCGCCGAGGTCGAGTGAAGACCCGCGGGCCGCGGCTTCGCTGTCGGTAGCCGCGACCACCACGGATCTGTGGTCGGCCGGATGGGGCGAGTTCGCGAGTCTCGCCCGGTCCCTCGGCCTGCCCGGCGCCGGCCCGCTGACGATGCTGTCGGTCCGGCTCAGCTGAGGCTTTCAGCTGAGGCTTTCAGCTGAGCGTCGCCGCGAGCGTTGCGGCCAGGTCATGCACGGCCTCGCGTTCCTCTGCTTGCGGTGCACCGGCGACGGTGACCACAGGCGCGACGGCCCGCCACTTGAGGCCGGTCGTGATCGACTCGATTGCGCGCACCGCTCCGGTCACGTCGAGGTTGCCGTGCACCCAGGCGGCGAACGGCCGGCCGCGCGTCGCCTCCAGGCACGGGTAGTAGATCGTGTCGAAGTAGTGCTTGAGCGCTCCGGAGACATAGCCGATGTTCGCCGGCGTCGCGAGCAGGTAGCCGTCGGCCTCGAGCGTCTCGACCACCGATGCGACGAGCGCCGGCCGGACCACGACGTCGATCGATCCGTCGTTCACCTGCGGGTCGCGCGCGCCGGCCAGCGCGGCTTCGAGCAGCTCCTGCGTCGCCGGCGACGGCGTGTGATGAACGACGAGCAGGCGAGCCACGAGAAGGGTCAGTCGCCGGTGTAGTCCGGCCACGGCAGTGGCGGCTCGCCGGAGATCTGCCGGGTGAACTCGTCGAGGAACCATCGGCGGAACCGCACCTGGTCCGGCGGGGTCGCGAGGGTCAGCAGGTGCTGGCCGCGACGGCAGTACTCATCGGCCTCGTCGAGAAGGTCGCCCAGATGCTTCACCGCCGCGGACACGTCGCTCGGCAGCTCGTAGACCAGATCGATCGACTCCTGGCCAGCGGCGGCGGCCTCGGCGAACTGCCGCTCGTTGTCGGCGGAGAAACCGCCGTACTGCACCGTCAGCTCTTCGATCAGTGCGGTCAGGCGGTGCGGCACGTCATGGCCAGACTCGCCCCGCTCCGCCTGCGTGGCGATGAGGACGAACTCGCGCTGGAGCTCGTCGCTGTGCTCCTGCGACTTCATCCAGAGCTTGACCGGGGCCTGACGAATGTGGATCTGGGCGAGGTCGGTCACGCGGCATCCAGCAGTCGCAGACACAGCGACGGACCGGGGCGGGCGTCTGCGACGTCGCTCTCCCCTTCGTCGAAGGCCGCGAGGTCGACGGTCCACTCCTCGCTCTGCGCGCCGGCGCCCGGAGCGACCTCGAACCACACCTGCTTGCCTTCGTCAGTGCGCTCCACGCCCCACGAACGGCAGATGCTCTGTACGACGCGAAGGCCGCGACCGGTCGTTGCCTCGGCGGCGTAGTCGCGCTGGATGGGCAGCTTCGGCGAGAAATCGCGGACGCAGACGGTGAGGACCTCGCCCTTCCAGTTCACGTGCACCTCGAAATCGGTGCGCGCATGAATGACGGCGTTGGTGGCCAGCTCGGTCAGCCCCTGAGTCGCCGCGAACTCGAGCTCGTCCAGATCCCAGTCGTGCAGCAAGGCACGCAGACGGCGGCGGGATTCTCCGACGCTCTGCGGGTTCGGCGGCAGCCGGAAATCTGCCGAGGGCATGGCGGCATCGTAAGCGGCCGCGGTGTCTCGCGCAGCGATGGGTGCCACGGCGCGTCGGAGAGAATGCGCGGATGCGCCGGCGCCGGGTCGTTTTCGCCGTCGCGGCGGCGACCGTTCTGTCCGGGCTTGCCCTGGTCGTCGTGCACGTTCTGCTCCGCCAGGTGACGCCGGTCGTCCCCGAGTGCCGGCTCGGGCGGGGCCCCGCCGCGCTCCTCTTGTCGACTGACCAGGCGGCCAACGCCTCGACGATCGCGGCCGTCGCCAGACGAGAGGCGCTTCCCGACCACGCGGTGACGATCGCGATCGCCACCGCACTCCAGGAGTCGAAGCTGCAGAACCTGCCGTTCGGCGACCGCGACTCGGTCGGGCTGTTCCAGCAGCGGCCGAGCCAGGGCTGGGGACGCCGCGCGCAGCTGTTGCAGCCCGCGTTCGCCGCCGCCGCGTTCTATGCCCATCTCCGCCAGGTGCCGGGGTGGCAGACGCTTCCGGTAACGGTGGCCGCGCAGT
>JAFAQI010000143.1 GCA_019246495.1 Frankiales bacterium
CGGCAGAGCCACGGGAGCCACCGGCCGATCTGCCGGTCGAGCCATGTGCGCGCCATCGTTCGTCGCCAGAGCCACGGGTGCTCAGCCTTGAACTCGGCGATGAGCGGCTCCAACTCGTCGGGCCACTCCGACTGCACAGAAGCGTCCTCGGTGGTCACGACTGCGCCTCGTTCGCAACGCGCTCGACGCAGACGATCCAGCCGGGGTCCTGTGTCGCTGGGCGAAGGAACGCCTCGGTGCGGTCGCGCTGCGCGTCGTAGTACGACGACGTGATGACGAGATACACGCCAGCCGCGGTCGGCCCGACGACGTCTCCTTCGATGCCTTCGCAGCGACCGGAATAGTTCAACTGCTGGGCCGCTGGTTGTGGCGATGGATCGGGCATTGCGTCAGGCCCCCTTGCTTGTCGATGTCAGTAGCTGCGGCCACAGGTGGCGTGGCCAACGCGGACGCTCCCCCGCGCCGTCCGTGCAGTCCTCAGTGGTGCAGAACACGTCGCTCGAGGCGTCCGAACGAACGATGAGCGACTGCTGCCCGCAGTACGGGCACGGCTTGTTCAGCGTGGCCATCGGCGCCGTGTACGACAGGACCAGGCGCGCAGCGTTGGCCCACGAGTGGATCTGCCGGCAGATCCGGTCGCGGATCTTGCCGTCGACAGCTTCGGCGATGCGCGCCAGGTGGCGGAGACGGTCGCGGGTGTCGAGTGACTGAGCGCGGACAGTCGGCTGGGCTGCTCGCAGGTCGCGAAGCGCGTCGACGAGCAGCTGGGTGGTGCCGGTGGAGATCTCGACGACCAGGTCGGCGACATCGGCGCCACCGGTGAACCGCGGGCCTGGTGTGGTGCGGCCGCCACCCGATTCGCTGACTGGTGCTGTGTAGCCGTCGCGGAGCTGCTCGAGTTGCGTCAGCAGCGACGGGTGGACGCCGAGACGGGCCTGTGTGGCGGGTGGCCAGTAGAAGCCGGACGCGCGGGTAGCGGCGAGGGTGGGCAGTGCTGCCGTGTTGGGGTCGTGACGATCGGGTTGCACCCACTGGCCGAGCTCGCGTGGCTTGATGAGCGCGTCGACGTCGTCGGCGAGCTGGGCGAGGCGGTCGGTGCTGTCGGTCATGCGCCGGCCGAGAGCAGGTGGAGGTCGAGGCCGGCTGTGGTCGACAGGCTCGAGCTGGTTTTGTCTCGGCGGGTGACGAGGAACGGGATTGCGCCGGCGTGCGCGGTGACGGTGAGGCCCTTGCCGCTGTAGGTCCAGACGCCGTCCTTCGACTTCCAGCCGGGTCGACCGGTGAGAACCCGGGCGAGTGCCTCGATTGCTGCGGCTGTGGAGGTCGACGAGGGTGGGGTGGGCATCTTCGGCGCTGGCATCAGGCGGCCTCTCGGTATTCGCCGTCCGGTGTGAGCAGCACCTGTCGGCGGGTGTGCAAGGTGACGGGCACGGTGGCCGGGTTACGGCGGCTGGTGACGATCCAGCCGTGCTCGCGGGCCCACTCGGGGTTCATGTGCACCGTGTGATGGCAAGCCGGGTGGATCAGCACGAGGTTCGTGACGGTGTCGCGGCCGCCCTGGGCGCGGAGCTTGCGGTGATGCCGCTGGCATCGGTTCTGCAGCGCCTGACCGCACAGTTCGCATCTGCCGGCGGCGCGGGCCTGCAACGCCGCCTCGACATCTGCCGGCAGGCTCCGCTTGCCCGCGGTGCGCTTCTTACGCGCGGCTCGTTTCGCCTCGAGGGTCTCGACGCGTTCGTCATCACGGCGCCGTTGATCCATGTACTTGCGGCGGGTCAAACCGCCGAGCCGCTTCGGTGTCGGGGCGCTCATGCGGACGCCTCGTCGTCGGTGAGGTGGTCGCATGCGACCTTGCGACCCCAGCGGTTCAGCAGCCTCCCGGTGTCGTCGCAGCGCGTGCAGGACTCCCGGCGACGTTCGGCAGCTGCAGCCGCGGCTCGGCGGGCATCAGCGGCGCGTGCCGCCTTGCTCGAGCGGAGGCGAGCGGTCTCGGCGGCATGCCACCACGGGCCGGCGTGCCGGAGTCGGCCGGGCTGGCGGGTGTCCGGGTCGCCGGCGACGACGCGGAGCGCATCAGGGATGAGCTCCGGTGAACGGCCCGCGGCTACTGCCTCGGCGATCGCGCGGCGTACTGCGCGGGCGGTCCACAGTTCGGTGGGCAGACCCTTCTCGCGGCGGCTGACACGGAGCTCGGCGGCGAGCTCGTCGATGTCGCCCAGCGCGGCGAGGGCCTGCTTCGGGATCTCCCCCTCCTCCCGTCGCGCGGAGCGCGGCCGTGAGGGGGTAGGGGGAGGTGTAGTGCTTTGGTCAGTACTTTGGGTTAGCGCCTGATTTTCCGACTGTCGGTTTTCCAGGCGTCGGACACCCGACGCCGGTTTTTCAGGCGACGGCATGTCGCGGAGCACCATCGACGTCGCCCATCGACCGGTCGTCTGGTCCTGCGACTTCGTCCGTGCGATGTAACCGTTCGCCTCGAGCTCGTCGAGCGCCGACCTGACCGCATCGCGGCCTTCGCGGCCCATCCCCTTCGAGAGCTCCGTGCTGTCGGTGTTCCAGCCGTCCGGCAGCTTCAACAAGTGAGCGAGCAAACCCAGCGCGCGGTAGGACATGCGTTCGTCCTCGAGCACCGCGTTGTCGAGCACCGTGAACCGCTCAGGAGCTCGCTGTCGGACGATCCTCATCGGGTCGTCTCCGTGCGCTCGCGCCAGATGTCGATCGCGATCGCCCACGTCTCCGTCGATGGGTCACGCTTCAACCCGGCCAGCCGGCGGATCTCGCGGCGCTCCGCCTCGTCCGGGAGGTGACCAAGGTCCTCGATGAATCCGGCCAGCGACGTCGCCTTCGCCACACGGTTCGCCCGCGCGCGAGCGTTGTGCGCGTAGTCGATGCCGTCCGTCGCTGTGCTCATCGCGCGGCCTCGTAAAGGTCACGGCAGATGCAGGTTGTGCGAATGTCACCGGCATCGATGACGTGCCGGCGGCGAAGGTCGAAGACGACTGCGACCATCAGTTCCCGATTGGCCGCTGGCACGTCCGCCCAAGGCACCCGCGTCTCGACGCGCGTCGCATAGCCGAACATCGGAGCGAGGCGTTCATACGCCTCGTGGAAGGCCCGGGCGATCTCCTCGTCACCACGCTCGACCCAAGTGTGCTCATCGACCAGACCGAGATACTCGCCCGCCGACATCAAGAAGCGGGACCAAGCCGACCGCGGTCGGCAGGCGGGTGACATCGCCTCGCGGTCACCCATCAGCCGATCACCTCGTTGAAGAACAGCGCCATTGCGGAGCAGGTCAGCAGGAAGTAGCCGAGAGCCGCGCGCACGTCGAACTCGACGCGAGCGAGGACACCGGCAGCGAGGGCCGTCAGGGCAAGGTCGAGGGCGATCACGGCGCCGCCTGCTGCGCTGGCACGCCGTCGAGGCGATGGAAGGCGCGGATGGAGCGCTTCGGGGATCCGCTCAGCCAGGCCCCGGCCTGGGGTGGGTCAGCGTCGAACGCGAGGCGCGCGGCCACGACAAGGCAATCGTCGTCTTCGTGCACCAGGTAGCCGACGTTCGTCACATGCCAGCTGCCATCGGTCGCCCAGTCGGCGACTGCGGCGAGTGACTGCCAGCCCGCGACGTTCGTCGTGTCTTCCCACTCGACAGCGACCAGCGGCAACGGACCGCCGTGAGCGAACTGCCAGATCTTGTCCGGAACCGGGAAGCCCGTCATGCGGCGGCTCCGCTGCTGATGCTGTCGGCATCGGCGGCCAGCTGCCGATCGAACTTCAGGTAGGTCGCGCC
>JAFAQI010000399.1 GCA_019246495.1 Frankiales bacterium
CGGCGGCGACCCCGCCGGCGGGGTCCGACCTGGGCGCCGTCGAACACCTCGTGTTCCTCATGATGGAGAACCGCTCCTACGACCACTACTTCGGCGCCTACCCCCGCGGCCGGGGCTTCGACGACCACCCGCCACATCGCCTCGGCAACTTCGCGCAGGACTTCCCCGGCAGCAGCGGCATCGAGCCGCGCGACGTGCTGCTGCCGTTTCACCTGCGCGGTCCCGCCGAGCGGTGCACGAAGGACCTCACCCACAACTGGGGGCCGATGCACCAGTGCTGGAACCACGGCCGGATGGACTCGTTCGTCCGGGTGCACACGTCGGCGAAGCACGAAGGCAACCCGGCGGGCGCGCTGACCATGGGCTACTACACCCGGCGCGAGCTCGGCTTCTACTACTCGCTCGCCGACCACTTCACCCTCGGCGACGGGTACTTCTCGTCGATCCTCGGGCCGACGCATCCGAACCGGCTCATGGGCATCAGCGGGACGATCGACCCCGCCGGACGTCACGGCGGGCCGGTGACCGACACCAGCCCGGATCCGCGCGTCCGCTGGACCTGCGCCTGGCCGACCGCGCCGGAGGTCCTGGAGGACAAAGGAATCAGCTGGAAGGTCTACCACCCGTCCTCCGGCGACCTCGCGACGATGGGTGCCGATGCGGCGAAGTTCGCGATGCTGCCGGCGTACCCGATCTGGAACCCGGCGTTCTACGACCCCATCGTCAACCCGACCGTGCTGCTCGACTCCGACAACGTGCTGCCCTACTTCAAGGCGTACGAGAACCCGACGACTCCGCTCTACAAGAAGGCGTTCCTGCCGACGTTTCCGGCGGAGTTCACCAACGACGTCAAGGCCGGAACGCTGCCGAAGGTCTCCTGGCTGATCCCGCCGCTCGGATTCGACGAGCATGCAAGCGCGTCACCCGACCACGGCATGTGGTTCACCTCGGCGGTGCTCGACGCGCTCACGGCCAACCCGGCGGTCTGGTCGAAGACCGTGCTGTTCCTGATGTACGACGAGAACGACGGGATGTTCGACCACGTCTCACCGCCCACCGCGCCGCACGGCACACCGGGTGAATGGCTGACTGCGAAGACCATCAGCCCAAACACGTCGGGTATCCGCGGCCCGCTCGGCCTCGGCGTACGCGTCCCGTTCCTGGTGGTGTCGCCGTTCAGCCGCGGCGGGCACATCGCGTCGGAGACGTTCGACCACACCTCGCAGCTGAAGTTCCTCGAGGAACGCTTCGGCATCACCATGCCCAACATCTCGCACTGGCGACGACGCACGGTCGGTGACCTGACGTCGACGCTGTTCCGCAGCGCAGCCGATGCGTCGATGCCGGCGCTGCACCCGGCGCCCGGTCTCGGCGCTCCCTCGTTCACCGGACCGTGCGCGGAGCAGAACCAGGAGAGCGAGTTCGTCGGTGGGTCCGACCCGGTCCTGCCCTCGCGACAGCGGATGCCCACCCAGCACGGCACGACGGTGCCGGCCGACCGCTTCGTCGACGTGTCCGCGGCGCGTGGTCACCGGTCGCGGCGTCGTCGTCGGGGGTCGGCAGGCGGTACGCACGGCAGCACCCACAACGGATCACTGGCCGACACCGGCGGGCTGCCGGGCGCCGTTGAGGGCGTCGCCGCGCTCACGGCGGCCGGTGCTGCGGCGGCCCTACGTCGCGCAACCGCGCGGGACGCTTCGGGTGAGGCCTCCGGCTGAGCGGCCTGCGTAGGGTTGGCCGCATGTCTGACACCTATACCGGCACCGTGACGGTTGGCGGGGCACCGCAGAGCCGCGACCTTGGCCCGCTGACCATCACCAAGATCGCCGTCGGCCCGATGGACAACAACGCGTATTTCTTGAAGTGCAACAACACTGGGGATGTCGTTCTCATCGACGCCGCGAACGAGCCCGACCGCCTGCTCGCCGTCCTCGGCGACGACCGGCTGCAACGGGTCGTGACGACGCATCAGCACTTCGACCACTGGCAGGGGCTGCCCGAGATCTACGCCGCGACGGGTGCACCGGTGACGGCCCATCCCGCCGACGCGGACGCACTGCCGGTTCAGCCGGTCGACCACGTGGACGACGGCGGCACAGTCGCGGTCGGAGACTGCGAGCTGTCGGTCATCCACATCGTCGGTCACACGCCGGGGTCGATCGCCCTGCTCTACGACGGGCCTGACCGCCCGCACCTGTTCACCGGCGACTGCCTGTTCCCCGGGGGCGTGGGCAACACCGAGAAGGACCCGCAGCGCTTCTCGTCACTGATCCAGGACGTGTCCAGCAAGATCTTCGACCGATTGCCGGACGAGACGTGGGTTTATCCCGGACACGGCGGCGACACGACGCTCGGCGCCGAGCGGCCGCACCTGCAGGAGTGGCGCGACCGCGGTTGGTGACCTAGGCGTCCCAATCACCATCAGGTGCGATCCCAGTCGGGCGCGGCATTGCCGCGACGGCCCATGCCGGCATCGATCTGTGCCGGGGTAAGCCTCCGCTCGACTCTTCCGCGGATGTAGGCATCCATCTGGCGCAAGACTGGCGCGAATTCCGCAGTCACGTCATCAAGCAGGGCGCTCGGAACGCTGAAGGACCCCACGCCGACTTCGGGCCGGCTCTCGAGAAAGCGGGCACGCCTAGCGACGTTGGGGTGGGTGCTGTAGACGCCCGGCACCGAACGCCGATCTGCACGTCTCAGGCGGTCGCGCTGCCGCGCAGGAAATCTCGAAAGCAGGTCGAGTTCGGCCGTCCACACATCGGAGCCGGAGCGCCAGAGCACCGCGTCGCGCAACTCCCACATGCACGCGTCCAGTAGAAGGGTCTTGTCCAAGGCACTGATTGCGGCAGCGGAACCTACGAGTCGGGCAGCGACCAGATCGGCGCGATATTCAGCAACCCGACTGCTCGAACTCGACAGGCGCAGCAGCGCTCGCAGCAGCCACTTCGCTACAAGTCGAAGCGGAGCGCGAACAGCAGCGCGAAACAGCACCTGAGCGATGTGGACGGCGTCGCGACGTGGAGTGAGGACGTCGAGCCACACTCGCAAGGCACTCAGTGACGTCGACAGCACAATTCGACGGCGCGGATCGTGATTGACCTGGTGTCCCAGCTCATGTGCCAGAACGGCGGTTCGCTCCGGCCAGTCGAGGACGACCCACAGAGGCAGACCGAGATACAGCACCCGTCGTTGACGGAAGCCAACCCGTGAGGTCGCGGCGTTCGGTTCGAACGTGATGACCACAAAATCGAACGCGGGACTCCCCACCGCTGATGCCAACGCGTCCAGGAGTTCGAAGAAGCGGGGTGCTCGATCCCGGGGCAGCACGAACTTGCGCGGCGCGCGGCCAAAGCGAGGACGGACCAACCACGCGAGAAGCAGACCGCCAGGAACGAAGGGCCACAAGGCGGGAGCACCCGCAGCAGCCCGAGTTGCCAGCCAGCCAGCTGTCAGGACGAGAAGGAGCGTCACTGCGTGCACAGCTGACCCCAGCACCATCGCGACCATTGCGCGCAGGCGAGAACTGAGGGATGGCCCTGCCGAGCGCATCGCCTCCGCCAAGGCCGACTCCTCGAGACGACGCGCGCTACGCGCCCGGCGTTGCTCCCGGCGTTGCGAGCGGCGTGAGGTCTTGCCTTGCTCCGCCGGTGAGACATTCCACTCGCATCCCTCGCACCACGGAGAGAATCCAACATCGATTGCCAGTGGACGCCCACACTCAGGACAGTTCGTCGCCGTCACCGAATCCTCATCGCTTCGCGGCCGCTGGAGGAGTTCGCCCGCCGTGGCTACCAGTGCACACCGGGGAGCAGCCGGACGAGTGCCTGCGCTCCGCGGTTGAGTGAGACTTGGTCGTCGCCGCCGGCCGCCTTGGAGTCCGGAAACACCCGGTAGGCGACGTGCAGCACGGCATCGACGACCTTGGGTGCGAGTGCGTAAGACACCACGCCGAAGGTCCCCAACCGGGTGCCGATGTGCTTCGGTCGTTCGGTGAGCGCGCGCACGACCATGTCGGCAGCGTCATCGGGCGTGAGTGTCGGGAACGCGTCGTAGATGCGCGTCGGTCGGATCATCGGCGTACGGACCAGAGGCATGTGGATGGTCGTGAACGTGACGCCGTCGCCGTAGGTCTCTGAGGCGACGACGCGGCTGAACGCGTCAAGGGCGGCCTTGGACGCGACGTACGCCGAGAACCGAGGCGGCGCGGTCTGCACACCGATCGACGAGATGTTGACGACGTGCCCGAAGCGGCGCTCGGCCATGTGCGGCAGAAGCGCAAGCACCATGCGGACGGCGGCGAAGTAGTTGAGCGACATCGTGCGCTCGAAGTCGTGCATCCGGTCGTAAGACAGGTGCACCGAGCGGCGAATGGATCGGCCCGCGTTGTTGACCAGGCAGTCGATGCCTGCCGGATGGTCGGCGACCATCTGCTTGACAGTTGCGGCGACGGCCTCGGTGTCGGTGATGTCACACGGATAGACCCACGCGCTTCCGCCGGCCGCCTCGATCTCGTCCTTCAGCTCGTCGAGCTTGTCGGCGCTGCGCGCGACGAGCAACGGCACGCCCCCTCGTCCGGCGACCGCGAGCGCGGTCGCCCGGCCGATGCCGGAGGATGCGCCGGTGATTACGACGGTGCGTCCCGCGAGTGGGCCGCCGGAGCGCGGACGGCGAGCCCGCGCCGGGTCGAGCTCCTTCTCCCAGAACCGCCAGATGGCCGGCGCGTAGTCGTCGAGCCGCGGCACCTGGACCCCTGCGGTCGCCAGCTCGCGCTGTGCATCTGTCGCGTCGAACACCGGCCGGAACGTCGAGTGCGGCACGACCTCGGGCGGCACGGCGAGACGATCGAACAGCACGTCGCGCGCGACCGAGGCGCCGGGCACGCGCTCGACAAACGACAGCAGCCGCAGGGCCGGGACGACGACACGACGATCGACGGGCACCGCCACGGCCGGAGCACCGGCGGCGCGGGCGAACGTGTTGACGACGTCGAGCAGCGGCTGCGGCTCAGGAGCGACGAGATGGAACGCTCGCCCGTCGAGCCCGTCGCGATGCACGAGCACGTCGATCGCGGCCGCGACGTAGTCGACCGGCACGATGTTGGTGTCGCCGAGGTCGGGACCGACCAGCGGAAGCCAGGAGGGCAACGACGCGAGACGGGCCAAGGCCGGGAAGAAGTAGTAGGGCCCGTCGACCTTGTCCATCTCGCCGGTGCGCGAGTGACCGACGACGATGGCGGGCCGATAGACCCGCCACGGCACATCGCTCTGGCTGCGAACGAGCTTCTCCGCCTCGAACTTCGTTGCGTGGTACGGCGACGGCAGCCGCTGGCCTTCGTCGAACATCGCCTCGGTGAAGACTCCACGATGCTCACCCGCGACCGCGACCGATGACACGTGGTGGAAGCAGCCGGCGCGCAGGTCGGCGGCAAGGGCGAGGGCCTCCTGCGTGCCACCGACATTGACGCGCCGGTTGGTCTCCGCGTCGGCCGTCATGTCATACAGAGCCGCGAGATGGACCACGTGGTCAACCCGATCGCGCAACCGGTCGCGATCGGCCGACGCGACTCCGAGCAACGGGTCGGTGAGGTCACCGACGAGCGGCTCGATCCGTCCCTTGTCCGGCCATCGCGTTACGAGGGCGTCGAGCTTCGCCAGCGACTGACGCCGTACGACAACAAACACGTGCGCGTCATCGCGCTCGAGCAGCAGTTCGACGAGATGCCGGCCGAGGAAACCGGTCGCACCGGTCACGAGGTAGGTCGTCACGGCGTCAGTCTTCCCGGCCGACCGCAGCACGATCCGTCGGGTCGCGTCCGAATCAGAAGTAGTCGAGGAAGCCTGAGGGGCCACCGCCGCCGAGCAGCGCATCGAGACCGGCGTCGTCGGCCGGTCCGCCACCGGCGAGCAACCCGGCCTGGCGCAGCTGCGCCGCCCGGGCCGCCCCACTCCACAGCAGCGACCACCCCCGCACGTCGAGGGTGGCGGCCGGCTGACCGCCCGCCGTCTCGAGCACGCCATGGCCCGCCGAGACGGTCAGCCGCCAGGCCCCGTCGTTAGCAGGCATCGTGCGATCGACCAGCTGGAACGCCACCGAACCGTCGACCACCGGCGACCACCCGCGACCGGAGACAGCTGCGGCGACGTCGAGCGGCCGGTGCATCCATACGTCGACGTGCTGCTCGCGCAGCCGTTCCACCGGGAGCTGCGCGGCGACCGCATCCGGCCATGGGGTGACCCGCAGCCGCAGCGTCGGCGCGACCGGCCCCCACGAAGCGAGACCGGCGAGCAGCGCGCGCGCCGCGTCGGCGGTGA
>JAFAQI010000462.1 GCA_019246495.1 Frankiales bacterium
GGCGGCGGATGCCCGGCTTGATGCGGCGACGTCCGATGCCCGAGAAGCAGGTGGTCAACCCGCCAGAGGCCGAGACGTGGAGCTACGGCTATCTCGTCGACGTCATCCTCACTCGTGACCCGTGGATGCATCGCAGCGATCTCGCGGAGGCGACTGGCCGCCCGATGCAGCTGACCGCCGATCACGACGGGGTGCTGGTCGCTGACGTGGTCGCCGAGTGGGCGACCCGGCACGGGCAACCTTTCTCGCTCACCCTCACCGGCCCGGCCGGCGGGCAGTGGGCGTTCGGCACCGACGGCCCGGCGCTGGAGTACGACGCGGTCGAGTTCTGCCGACTGTTGTCCGGGCGCGGCCAGGCCACCGGCCTGCTGACGACTCAGGTGCCGTTCTGAGAAGGTCGCGGCCGCGCGGCTAGTGGCCGGGATCGGCGGTGGAGCAGGCGGCACCGACGTAGGGCGACGGCGCGGCGGCAAGCTTCGGCGGGACGCGGAACGCCGGCTTGCGGAAGTCGAAGAAGTCGAGCATCGGGTCGGCGTTGGCGTCGCGATAGGTGCACGCCGGCAGGTTCCACTTGCGCTGCGCGAACGCAAGGATCGACGTGTGGTCATACACGACGTTGGACACGTGATGCCGCTTCGCCCACGGTGACACGACGACCGCTGGGACTCGCACGCCGTAGCGGTCGAACCGCCCGCGGACATCGTCCTTGCCGATCTGCGGCTTGATGTTGTCCGGCGCAACCGCGCGTGGCGGTGGGACGTGGTCGTAGTAGCCGCCGTGCTCGTCGTAGAACCAGACGAGCATCGTCTTGTCCCACGCCGGGGACTGCATCACCGCGTTGACGACCTGCGCGACGAAAGCCTCGCCGTACCTGATGTTCTGCGGGTTCTCCTCGTCCTGCCCTTGTGCGCGCAGCAACGTCGGGAACGCGTCGCCCGGGACGAAACCGCCCGCAACATCTGCCATGCCGAAGTCCGGATCGACGAGCGAGAACGCCGGCAGGTTGCCCGTCGCGCAGTCGGCGTAGAACTGCGCGATCGGCTTCATCTTCTCGGGGTTGCTCTTCACCGTGGCCGGGATGATCGCGGTCTGCGGAAGGTCGGTGAAGTAGTTGGCCCAGCTGACGCCGTAGTGGTTGAAGCGGTCGAAGATCGTGCCGTTCGGGGGCGGTGGGTCGTTCGGGCCCGGAGTCGTCGTCGACACCAGCCCGTACGACGTCGCCGCGTGCAGGTAACGGCGGTTCGGATAGGTCTGGCACGGCGCCGACGAGAACCACCGGTTCGCCAACGGGAACGTCTGCGCGAGCGAGTAGTAGAACGGGATGTCCTGCTCGTCCCAGTAGCCCATCGCGACGTCGCCGCTCGCCAGCACGAACCCGTCCATCCGACCGTGGTCGACCGCGATGTGCGTCCCGTTCCAGCTCTGGTTGGGCTCGTGCTCCATCTGGCAGTACGACGGCATCCGGAACGCCCGAACCTCCCGGCCCTTCGCGTCCCGGTTACGTGCGGTCGGCCGACCGTGCCGGTCGAACGAGAAGCCATCCGCTGCGGCTCGCCCGCGGTGCGGCAGCATCCCGAAGTAGTTGTCGAAGGAGTGGTTCTCCATCATCACGACGACGACGTGCTCGATGGGGATGCGCGGGTCCGGCGTTCCGGCGGGCCGCCTCGTGTCCGGCCGCGAGTCGGGCCGCCGTAGCTCGGCCGCGATCGACGCCGGCAGGTGCGTCAGCGACCGGGGCAGCGCAGCCACGGCAGCGCTTCCGGCGACACCCGCGAGCAGCGCGCGGCGGCTCAACCCGGTGGAGCTCACGCGAAAGGACTTCGCCGCCGGTCGGCCGGTTCCTGCGCCGAGCCGGCCGCCGCGGCGGCGAGGGCGGAGACCGCGGGTCCCCGCGGCAGCGGCCTGTGTCGGTCCGCGAGGGAGCGCAGCGAGTGAGTGGACTCGGCACCAGCCGCAGAGCGGGTCCCCGCGGGATCCGGCGTCGCCGCCGTGAGCAACAAACCCCCCTTTGACTCAGCGACCGAACGTGGTTCGGTATCGGGTCATGAGCAACCTGCAGCTGGACTGGACGGCCGAGGAGATCCTCGCGGACGACCGGGTCGATGACCCCCTGGTCGTACGGGACGTCGTCTGTCATGGCGGCTACGTCCACGGCGCCTACGTGTCGCCGCGCAGCCGGTTCCGGCGAGACGCGATCGACGCGTGGCAGCAGCACCACCGCGAGACGTTCGGCGTCGACGTGCGCGAGGCGCCGCTCGACGTGTTCCCCGGCCACTACCCATCGCTGGAGCAGGCGCAGTTCCTGCTCGACCACGACGTCCGCGAGCCGATCGTCGGCATCCTCACGCGGGTCGGGACGGTCGAGGGTTACGGCGGCGCGATCCGCGAGCTGACGCCACGCGGCGACGTACAGCGGTTCTTCGTCGAGGACGTCCGCGGGACGGCGACCGCGCATCTCGCGGCCGGGCTGCTCGAGGCTCATGCGCGTGACGAGTCCGGCTGGGACACGCAGGCCGGTCACGACCGGATGTGGTACGCCGTACGCGACATCGCGTTCGAGAATCCACTCGACCGCGAGACGGAGGCAGACCTTCGGGCGGTTATCGACCGCGCGGCGTTGTCGGTGCCGACAGCAATGGGCATGCCGGAGCGGCGGTTCGACAAGCTCGATCCGAACTTCGATGCACTCGTCACGTTCATGACGAGGGTGCTGTTCATCGAGGTGCGCGCGTTCCATGCGTTCGCGTGGGCCGAGGCGTTGCTCGCGGACGCCGATCGCGTTGCCGGTGACGGCGAGGCGGCGCGGCTCGTGTCCTACATCCGGCAGGACGAGTCGCCGCACGTCGGCTACCTCCGCACAGCGTTGTCGGAGATGCGTGAGCGGACGTTCATCGGCGACGGTGGTGTCCGTTACGCCGGCAGCGACGTCATCGACTCAATCTGGGATTCGTGCCTCGCGGAGTCACTGGGCATGGGTGACCGGCGCAACCGTGCGATCGCCGAGGCGCTGCTCGATCACGCGCTCGCCGACCGGCCGGACGGCCGCGAGGTGCGCGAGGAGTTCGACCGGATCGGAAACAACGCATGAAGATCGGCATCTTCTACGAGCACCAGCTGCCACGTCCGTGGGAGGACGGCGCGGAGCACAAGCTGCTGAAAGACGCGCTCGAGCAGGTGGAGTTCGCGGACAAGCTCGGCATCGACTACGTCTGGGAGGTCGAGCACCACTTCCTCGAGGAGTACAGCCATTCCTCGGCACCGGAGGTGTTCCTCGCCGCCGCTTCCCAGCGAACGAAGAACATCCGGCTCGGCCACGGCATCGTGCAGACTCCACCGCCGTTCAACCATCCAGCCCGCATCGCCGAGCGCATCGCCACGCTCGACCTCGTCAGCGATGGTCGCGTCGAGTTCGGCACTGGCGAGGCGTCGAGTGAAGCCGAGCTCGGAGGCTTCGGCATCGAGCCGAGCGAGAAGCGCGCGATGTGGGAGGAAGGTCTGCGCGTCGCCCTGCGCTGCATGACCGAGGCTCCGTTCACCGGTCACTCCGGTCGGTACGTGACGATGCCGCCGCGCAACGTCGTACCGAAACCGTTGCAACGCCCGCACCCGCCGGTCTGGGTTGCGTGCAGCCGCCGAGAGACGATTCATCTCGCGGCACAGAAGGGCATCGGCGCGCTGACGTTCGCGTTCATCAACCCCGAAGAAGCGACGCACTGGGTCGACGACTACTACCGGACGCTCGAGGACGAGTGCGTCCCCATCGGTGACGTGGTGAACCCCAACGTCGCGGCCGTCACGACGTTCATGTGCGCACCGACCGAGGACGAGGCGATGGCGCGCGGGCTCGAAGGCGGCAACTTCTTCGGCTACTCGCTCGCGCACTACTACGTCTTCGGCCGCCACGCCCCCGCGCAGACCGACGTGTGGGCGGAGTACCAACGCGAGCGCGGCGAGCACGGCTACTCCCCCGAGGCCGTCCGCGATGCCGCGGCCAACACCGAGCGGCTCGGAGCGAAGATCGTCGAGCAGGGCCGGTCGGGTCTGCGGGGCGCGATCGGTACGCCGGACCAGATCCGCGACTACCTCCGCCGCTTCGAAGACGTCGGCGTCGACCAGGTCATCTTCGTGAGCCAGGCCGGCAACAACCGGCACGAGCACATCATGGAGTCGCTCGAGCTGTTCGGGCGCGAGGTGCTGCCGGAGTTCAAGGAGCGCGACGAGAAGGCGCAGCGCGACAAAGCGATCCGACTGGAGCCGGTCATCGACAAGGTCATGGCCCGCAAGCCGGCCGAGGACCATCCGCCGCTGCCGTCCGCCGACTATGCGTTTCCCTCGATCCCGCTGGCGATGGCCGATCGGCTCGGCAACGACGAGTTCTTCTCCGCGCTCGACGACATGCGCCGGCTGGTCGCCGAGGGAGTGCCGGCGCGCGAGGCATTCGCACGGATCAGCGGCGGCTGATCGGCAGCGACACGCGAACGAAACACCGACGGAATAGCGTTCGTGACGTGCTGGAGGCACTGGCGGGCTACCGCGACGGCGGGTCGAGGCCCGCCGCGTTCGACGAGATGGTCGACGGAGCGGGCAAGATACGTCGTCCCTATCGCACGATCGAGCAGGCGCTCGGCATCGTGCCGCCGAGTGAGCTCGAGTCGCGGGCCAACGCCCTGCTCGCCACCTTCGCCGATCGTGGCGTGACGTTCGCCGTCACCGGCGGCGACGAGGAGCGACCGTTCCCGCTCGACCTCGTGCCGCGGGTGATCTCGGCCGACGAGTGGCAGCTGATCGACCGCGGTGTGCAGCAGCGGGTGCGCGCACTGGAGGCGTTCCTCTCCGACGTCTACGGCGAGGGCACGATCTTCCGCGAACGACGACTGCCGCGTCGGCTCGTCACGAGCTCGCGGCACTTCCACCGCGCCGCACACGGCATCAGCCCGCCCAACGGGGTTCGCATTCACGTCGCGGGCATCGACCTCGTGCGCGACGCAACCGGAGAGTTCCGGGTACTCGAGGACAACGTCCGTGTTCCCTCCGGCGTGAGCTACGTCATCGAGAACCGCCGGGCGATGTCACGCGTACTGCCCGACCTGATGCAGGCGCACCGGCTGCGCCCGGTCTCGGGCTACCCGACGCACCTGCTCGATGCCCTGCGCCGATCCGCTCCCGACGGTGTCGCCGAGCCGACCGTCGTCGTCCTGACGCCCGGCGCCTACAACTCGGCGTACTTCGAGCACTCCCTGCTGGCCCGGCTCATGGGTGTCGAGCTCGTCGAGGGCCGCGACCTGCACTGCCGTGGCGACCGGGTCTTCATGCGGACGACGGCGGGCGAGCAGCAGGTGCACGTCATCTATCGCCGCATCGATGACGACTTCCTCGACCCGCTGCACTTCCGACCGGAGTCCGTCGTCGGCTGCGCCGGGCTGCTCAACGCGGCGCGCGCCGGCAATGTGGTGATCGCCAACGCGGTCGGCAACGGTGTCGCCGACGACAAGCTCACCTATACGTACGTGCCGGAGATGGTGCGCTTCTATCTCGACGAAGAACCCTTGCTGCGCAACGTCGACACTTACCGGCTCGAGGAGCCGGAGCAGCTGGCGCACGTGCTCGCGCATCTCGACGAGCTGGTCGTCAAGCCGGTCGACGCGTCGGGTGGCTACGGCATCGTCATCGGTCCGGACGCCACGAAGCGACAGCTCGCCCAGGCGCGGAAGGAAATCCAGACGGCGCCGCGACGGTGGATCGCACAACCGGTGGTGCAGCTGTCGACCGTCCCGACGTTCCTCGACGGGAAGCTCGTGCCGCGCCACGTCGACCTGCGGCCGTTCGCCGTCAACAACGGCGAGCGGGTTTGGGTGCTGCCGGGCGGGCTGACCCGCGTCGCCCTGCCCGAAGGCAGCCTCATCGTCAACAGCAGCCAGGGTGGCGGCTCGAAGGACACCTGGGTCCTCGCCGGCCCGCACCGCATGGCACCGCCCGTCGAGGCCGACCTCGAGGCCGCGGCGGTAACCCAACCGGCGGCCGCCGTGCCGCCGGGCGCACCCGTGGCGGCCGCA
>JAFAQI010000505.1 GCA_019246495.1 Frankiales bacterium
CGGCAGCGTTGCGATAGAGCGGCGACGGCTGGGTCGCGACGACGTAAGAGATGCGGATGTCGTCGTTGCCGAGCAACAGCTGCCGACCGGTCACGACGTCGGTCGAGCCGGCATCGAGCTTGTGCGTCTTGAAGTGCCGCGGCTTCAGTGGATGGTTGGCGACCAGGACCTGGCCGGCGTCGTCGACCGCGACCGCGTCGACGACCGCCGTCGGCGCGTGACGGTGATAGAGCAGCGCGGAGTCGGACGAGAAGCCCTCGACGCCCATGAGCTCTTCGGCGTAGAGGCTTCCGTCCGGCTTGCGGAACTGGATGTGCCGCTTGCGCGGGATGTCCCCGACCGACCGGTAGTAAGGCATGGCTCCACGGTCGGTCAGCGTCACGGACGTGTCAATCAGCCTGTCCGACCGCGCGATCGGTGACACGCTGCCGAGGCAGGTAATCCGTCGCCGGGGGGAACGATGACCGAGCACGAGCAAACACCGGGACACGGGCGCGACGACCAGCAGGAGCCGCAGCCGCAGTCGACCCAGTCGATGTCGTGGAGCGATCCGCGGACTGTGATCGCACTCATCGCGCTGCTCGCGTTTCTCGCGTTCATCGGTTACTTGTCGAGCCAGGCGAACTCCTGGGCTCGGCTCATGGCGACCTACAACGGGTTCATCCCGATCGTCACCGCGATCATCGGCGGTGTCCTCGGCATCCAGATCAACGGCGGCCGCATCAGGGAGGCCAAGGAAGAGAAGGTGCAGGCCGACCACCATCGCCGGCGCGCGGAACAACAGCTCGGTCACGCCAAGCAGGTCCTCGCGAAGGCCGATGTCGTGCTCGGCGACGTCGAGTCCACGCATCGACGACGGGCCCACGACTCGACCCGCCACCTGCTCCACGTCGAGTCGGTCGACAACCTCCTGGCCTCGTTCCGCACGACCACCGCAGCCGGAGGGCACGGGCCGGCGGAGTCTCAGCCGGCCCCGACGTTGCCGATGGAGGAAACAGACCCCGAGCTGGTGCGACTGGCTGACCAGGCTCAGGCTGTGTCGAGCGAGATCAAGGCGGTCCTGCGCAGCTGATCCCTCCTTAGGAGGTCAGATCGCCACAGCAACCGGCCGGCGGACGGGCAGCCGCGCGACCGCGATGCCGATCAGAACCGCTACCCCGTGACCGACCGACGCGACCTGCGAAGCGTCATCGGCGTCGAACGCCGTCACCAGCAGCGGAATCAGCGTCACGGCACAGCCAAGGCGGACCAGCCGCGGCGCGCGCGACGACGCGACGACCGCCGCGGCGCAGGACGCGACGATGTACGACGGACCGACGTCGAGCAAGTGCGTCGCCGACGACGAGACGGCCCCGAACGCGATGCGGATCGCGAGGATGCCTTCGGACACGACGGTGCCGATCACGTGCGCGACGAGACCGGTGACCAGTGTCACCGCGGGGCCGCGCACGAGTTCCAGCGCGCCCATGCAGAGCAGGGTCACGACCGCCCAGTAGGCGATGAGATGACCTGACCAAAGCGACGATGCCGGCAGCACCAACCAGGGCACATGCCGCAGATGTGAGAGATCGGTGCTCGACTCCCAGAGGACCGCGAGTCGCTGATGCGGGGACTGAAGAACCCACCACAGGTAGGCAGCGAAGAGCATCGCCGTGTAGGCCGTGGCGACGATCGGCCAGCGTCGTCGTAGACGCCCGCGCTTCTCTTGCATCTCAACGGTGCTGATGCCACTGATGATCGGCAGGCAAACGCCCGGGGGTTAGTGGTCGCCCGCCGTGATCGGCGCCGGACGGTGGCGGGCCCGCCGCTGCGCGAGCCATTGCTTCGGCCACACGATGAACGCCTCCGCTTCCAGTGCCGCGATCGCGACGCGCGGAATGTCCGCAGCGCCCGGATAGCAGATGTAGCGCGGCTCCCAGACCGGGCGGAACTTCGCGTTGAACCGATACAGCGACTCGATCTGGAACCACCGCGACGCGATCAGCAGGATCTCCCGCCACAGCCGCAGCACCGGCCCGGCGCCGAGCCGGCCGCCGCGTTCGAGCGCGGACCGGAAGACCGAGAAGTTGAGCGACAACCGGGTGACGCCCAGCGCGGCCGCCTCGCGCACCGCGGCCACGATCATCAGCTCGTTGAGACCCGCGTCGGCCGCCCGGTCGCGACGCATCAGGTCGAGCGAGAGCCCGTCGGTCCCCCACGGCACGAAGTGCAGGACCGCTGCCAGCCGCCCGTCCGCCGCCGTCGCGGTCACTGCGACACAATCACCGTCGCGCGCGTCTCCGAACCGGCCGAGTGCCATCGAGAAACCGCGTTCCACCTCGGCGCCGCGCCAGGCCGCTGCCTGCTGCTGAATGAGATCGATCTCCGCCCGGTCGATGTCCCGCACCCGTGAGACGCAGGTGCGGTAACCCGCGCGTTCCACCCGCGCGACCATCTGCCGCACGTTGCGCATCGCCCGTCCTTCGAGGCTGAAGTCCGCGACGTCCACGATCGCCTCGTCACCGAGCTCCAGCGCGCTGAGACCGCCCGCGCGCACCCACGCCTCACCGCCGCTCTCGCCGCAGCCCATCACCGCCGGAACCCAGGCGTGCCGGCGTGCCTCCGCCAGGAACGCGGCGATCGCGCCGGGCCACGCCTCCGGGTCGCCGATGGGGTCGCCCGACGCGAGCATCACGCCCGACACGACGCGGTAGGACACCGCCGCCTTGCCGCTTTCGGAGAACATCACCGCCTTGTCGTCGCGCAGCGCGAAATAGCCGAGCGAGTCACGCTCCCCCTCCGTCGCCAGCAGCGCCCGCAACCGTTCCTCATCGACCGGCTTCAACGACGCGACCGGCTCCGGTGCCCGCAGTGCGAGGTACGCCGTGACCAGACCGGTGGCCGACCCAAGGGCGAGAAGCACGTCGAACACGAGGTCCGCCGCCCGGTCGGATACGAAGCGCACCGGCCCGGCGACTCCCACCAGGCCGTAGAGCACTTCCTGCGCGCGGGCGCCGAGCGACGGCGATCCCTGCAACGACGCGTGCCGCGCATAGAGCAGCCCGATGCCGAGGACGAACGACGCGAGCAGCATCAGCAGAAACGCCAGCGGCGCGCGCCATCGGGTCCGCGGGTCACCCGCGGCGTAGAACTGCCGAGACAGCACGACCAGCGCGATCGCGAGCAGCAGGGTGACGCCCGCCTCCTCGGCGTCGAGACCCTTCGAGATGTGCAGCACGGTGCTGAGCAGCAGCAGGACAACCGCTGCTCGCCAGGCCCGGCGCTTACGACGGCGAAGTCCGTGCCCGAGCATCACCAGCAGCAGACCCACGACGGCCGTGCTCGCACTTGCGGCGTTGGCCACCGTGAGCGGTAAGACTCCGCGCAGCGTCGCGAGCCGCCCGGCGCGCTCCGGCGTGAGGGCGCTGAAGATGTCGACGACTCCGAGTGCGACCGTCAGGACGGCGAGCGCGGTCGGGACGCCGCGCAGCAGGCGGGACTCGTCCGCCGCAGCTCGTCTCATGCGACCGCCTCCGCCCGGTCGTCGTCGCCGCGCAGCCGCGCCAGCCACACGCCACCGGCGACACCGACCGCGGCGGCGATCAGATGTCCGATCGCGTCGAGCTCCCCGGTCGCGAGCCCTTCGACGGTCCCCACGACCAGCGGTACGAGCATCAGCCCGGCCAGCGCTCGCCAGCGCCGGCGAAGCCGCGCGGACACGAGCAACGCGAAACCGCACGCTCCGACGACGTACGACGGTCCGACGTCCAGCAGGTGGCGAGCGCTCGACGGCAGGTCACCCGCCACGATGCGAAGCCAGACGACGAGCTCGGACAACAACGTCCCGACGACGTGACCGGCGACGCCGACGGCCAGCGTCGCGAGCGACCCGTGCAGTCGCTCGAGCAGACCGAGGACGACGAGCACGGCAGCCACCCACAACCAGGCGTAGTGCTGCGCCCACAACGCCGACTCCGGCAGCACCCGCCACGGGTCGCGACCGAGATGCCACACGTCCGTGCTCGAGTCCGCGAGGATCCGGCGGCGGTCGGCCACCGGCTGCGCGACGAGCCACAGATGCGCCGCGCCGAGCGCGGCCGCATAGCCCACCGTCACGACCGGCAGCCGCGGTCGTGCAGAGCCGCTCATCGAACCGATCGTTGCAGGCGGCGCGACGGCTGCGTCGGTCGGTCTACTCCTGGCCCGCGGCGGCCAGGTCGGGAAGCTCCCCACGGGCCATCCGGCTGAGGGCCGCGGACGCCTCCCAGCGCGCCTCGATCCGGCCGTAACGCCAGATCAGGACGGCCGCCGCCCAGACGAGGACGAACGTGCCGACGATCCAGTA
>JAFAQI010000507.1 GCA_019246495.1 Frankiales bacterium
GGGTAAGGACCTCGACGAGGAGATCGCCCGCACGCTGTTCCACGGGCTCGTCCAGGCCGACGTTCCCTACACCGCACCCCCCTGGCACCCGGGGGTCGGCCAACGATTGCGTGACCCCGAGTGGCTACTGCGGCCGGGGGGTTCGGGCACCTGTATCGACTTCGCGCTGCTCTACGCAGCCGCACTTCTGCGCCCTGAGCTTCGTCCGCACCTCGTGCTGCTCCGTGCTGGTGACCACGGGCACGCCGGCGTCGCCATCCGGGTCGGTCCCTGGCCGGGGCAGGCGACGCCACTTTGGGCTGCGGGTGTCGGCGTTGGCGTCCTCGAGGTCGTCGACCCGGCGGGCGCCTCCCAGGACGAGAACTGGATCTTCGTTGATGTGACGGTCGCGGCGTCCAACGAGCCCACGGACGGAGATCGGTTCACGCTCGCACGCACGCGGATGTCGGACCTGCTCCGCGGCGAGGGGGCGAACCGCTTCAAGCACATCCATCTCGTGGACGTCGCCGCCCGACAGCGCAGCGACGACAAGCCTTGGCCGGCGCCGACGTGGCGCGGCGCGGTGCGCTCGTGGCTTCCTACGCCGAGGCGGCCGTGGATGCAGTTTCCGGACCGCGAGACGCTGGTGCACGACGTCCTGAACGCAGAGAGCCCCGTGGTCATCACGGGCACCCAGGGCGTCGGCAAGAGCCGGCTCGCACTGGAGGCGGCCCGCCGGTTCGATGGCGGGTTCGGGTGGATGGTCACCGCCACGAACGAGCGGTCGCTCGACGCGTCGTTCGCGCGCAACGAGCGCGTCGAACGCGGCCGGCCGCTCGACGTGGACAGCGTCGATCTGGTGGCACGGGCGGTGGACGCACGCAAGCGGCTGTCCGAGACGGCCGACGCGTGGGTGCTCATCGTCGACAACCTCATGTTCGACGACAAGCAGCCGCGGCCGCGCTGGGTCGACCGCATCCCCGCCCCGGGCGAGCGGCAGAAGCTCATCGTCACGACGACGCTGCCGGCGTCGTGTTTCCCGGCCAACTGGCACGTCATCCGCGTGGAACGGCTCGCTTCCGAAGGCGTTCCGGATGACCGTTTGCGCGGAGTGGTCGCCGGAACACCGCTGCTCCTCGAGGCCTTCGGCGCGTTGCTTGTCGCTGCCCCCGATGTGTACGACGCGAGCTGGGCTACCGTCGACTGCGATGCTGCAACCGGTGCCCGGAGCTACTGGTCGGCGCTCGCGCCGACGCTGTCGGTGGAGCAGCGCGCCGTCGCCCAACTGTTGGCGTTCATGCCACCGGACGACGTGGGTTCTGATGCGCTCACAGCATGTGTCCGGGGTGCCGCTGCCGCGGTGGAGGTGTTCGCGCAGGTCGGACTCCTGACCGCTACCGGTGACGGCCACGTGATGCACCGCCTGTTCGGTGCCGCCATCCGGGACTCGCTCGGGGACCAATGCGACGAGGTCGTACGCCGCCTGCTTTCGTTCGAGCCGCTCCGCACGCATCTGCTCAGCCGGGCGGACGAGGAAGTGGTGCGTGAGCTCGCGTCGGCCCTCGACAAGTCCGACGACGGACTCGCGTTCTGGGCGTTGGCAGGAATCCAAGAGGTCTACCAACCGAAGCAGTCGCTGCCGACCTTCTCTCGCGCGCTGGAACTACTCGACTCCTCGAAGGATGAGCACCGGAATGCGTACGCCGACTGCCTACACGCGCATGGTCGGGACGTGAACCAGAACTGGACCAGCCGCTCCATCGACCAGATCGAATTCGCGATCGGGCAGATGGAGGAGGCGATGCGTATTCGGCCGGCGAGCGAGAAGGCAGGGCAGATCAAGCATCGAGCGCTGCATTCGCTGCTGCGGCAGCGACGCGCGAACAAGCTTCCGGACAAGGACCCCGAGCGGATCGCTGAGTTACTGGAGGTCAAGAAGCTCCTCGACCGCGGTTGGCGACAGCAAACGAAAGCGTGTCCGCCGGGGGATCCGTTGATCGACCGCGCGCTGTATAACCGCGCCGGCGTCCGCGTCGACCTGGCCCAGCAGGTCCCCACACGTTCGAAGGCGTTGCTCAGAGAGGCCGACGAGATCTACGACGAGTGCGTCCGCTTCCGTCGGCACTTCTACGGCTCCCCCAACCCCCTCACCGCGACCGCCGTGAACGGCGCCGGCCTCGCGGCGTATTACGTCGGGCTGTTGAACCCAGATGTCGACGGTGTCGCCGCGGTCGAGCAGGCGGAGCGGTATGTCGTCGACGCGCTGGAAATGCGCCAGCAACTTGCGACCGACGGCGACATCGTCAAGAGCTGCGAGCTCCTCGCCAAGGTGGTGATCCTCCGGGCAAAGCTGGCTGGCGGCGACGTCGGTACGGCGGTCTCGGCGATCTGCAGGGAGTTGGGCGAACATGCACCCACCACTCGCGCAGCGCCCGCCGGCTGAGAGTCGAGACGGCAAGGAATATGAGTTCGCACGTGGCCGACACCTGCGTCGGATCAGTAGGCCGTCTCGGGGGCGGTCAGCTGCTCGAGGAGCCGGAAGCCCGGGGCCAGGTCAGCCTCAGGAAGAGGTTGCGGCGGAGCCGGTGATGAAGGCGCAGGCGCGGGCGGGTAAGGCGACACACGCGCTCCGCATGCCCCCGACCCTGCCAGCCGGATAATCGCGTCGAGGTCCGGGAGGGTTGTCAGCTCGGGCGAATCGATCCCGAGAACCTCGCCGAGGATGCGCGAGGCGGCGGGCGCCTGCCGGAAGGCGATGACCGTCCCGGAGGACAGCGCGAGGTCTGCAGCAACCGTGGGGAACTGCAGCACGGACTGTGACGCGACCGTAAGCGCGAGCCCGAACTTTCGCGATTCAGCCCAGGCGCGCTCCAGGTTGTGGGGCAGTGCGCGGTGGGCTTCGTCGACGTAGCCGGCGATCTGTCGCTTCGGGTCCGGCCCGGCCGAGAAGATTCCCTCGAGCACATCGTGCAGGGTGATGTGCGCGAACACCGAGGCGTCTGCGGGTGACAGCGCGGACAGGTTGACCAGCACTGGCGTGCCACACAACAGAGCGGCCGCGAGGTCAACTCCCGCCCCCGGCACGGCGAGCAGACGGCGTGCCGGGCCGGCGGCCAGCGCAGTCCACTTCGACTGGGTCCACTCGAGGCCATGAAGACCGTCGCCGGACCTTTGGCGCGCCATCGACGCGAGGACACCCCGGGAGATCGAGCTGAGATGGGGGTGCTCGACAGCGTCGTCGAGCGCGTCGGGGTCGAGCACCCAGCCGAGCACAGTCGCCAACTCAACGCGGTACGCGGCGGCTAGCTCGAGCACCGCCACTGCTCGCGAGTGCCACACCGGCCCGCTCCACTCCGGATTGAGGTGGCTGGTGAACGCGTCGCAAAGCCGACGGGCGGCCGCTGCCACCTGCTCGCGGTTGACGACGGCACCCTCGACTACCTGGAGCGCCGGAGTCATCTCCAGCCGCGCGGTGTCGCCGTCCGCGACGTCGAGCACGACAGGCCGCAACCCCGCGTCAGCGCAGATTCCGAGCAGCCTCCTGTGCCACTGCCCGTGGAAGTCGACCACGAAGAACGGGCGAGCAGACGTCACGTCGGCACGCACCATCGCGTCGAGGAGCGTCGTCTTGCCGCTGCCGGTAACCCCAGAGATGAACACGTGTGTCGTCCGTCGTGACCAGGGAATCGCGATCGGTGCGCCTGCCGGGTCATGCGCGAGCACCGGCTCGTCGAATTTCGGCGCCAGCGCGTCGGTGCGCAACCGCGGCGGTGACTCCTCCCTCGGAACGCCGGGCACCGCGCCGTTCACCGGGACGGGCCAGGCGAGCGGGCACTCGCTGAGGCTCACCAGGTCGCGCAGTGTCGTCGGCAGCAGGTAGCCGTAGGCCGGCAGCCCCAATCGCAAAGCCGAAACATGGTCGGCGGGCGCAGCTTCGACGTCGAAGCCGCCGAGGATGAGCCGCTGCCCGGCGACGGTCGTCCACGCACCGCGGCGCAGCACGTCGGACTCCGAGGTGTGCGCGGCGCCTACGACCCGACAGAACGTCTCCGGCAGAGGGGTCTCACTCGTCAGTGCGAGTTCGGCCACTAGCAGCGGGCTGGCTGCCGACGCGCGCAGGTCTTGCAGCGTCGTGTCGACTCGATCGATCATCCATGACAGCTCCGGATGCTCGTCGAGATGACGACGGGCGCGGGCGACGGCACGGATCTGCTCGTCGAGACCGTGACGGTGGCTGGGTCCGAGCTCAGTAGGCACGACCGTCGCGCGAAACCGCGTGGGCGCCTCGCGCGACGACAGCGCCGTTGCGATGGCAGACGCCGAGCCCAGCACGGGATTGAACCGTGAGAGCAGCGACACGGAGTGGTCGCCTGCCGGGCCGCCGCTTGGGAGGTCCACCTCGAGGATCCGCTGGCGGATCAGTACCGAGTTCTGGGCCTCTGCTTCGCCGACGGTCAGCAGCGCACACGGGTCGTCGGGAGCTGTCAAGAAAGGCAGCCAGGGCTGGTCGAAGGTCTGCGCCAAATACGCGGCAACGTGCATCGCCTCAGCGACCGTAGAGCCGGCTGGGCCGAGGACACCGACGCCGAATCGCGCGGCGAGCTGCCTGGCTGCAGGGTCCCAGTGCAGATCCGTAATCATCACGCAGCGGCCTGGCAGCCACAGTGCCTCAACGCATCGCGTGAACAACGAGAGCGCGAAGCCGGTGTCCTCAGTCCGTCGGGTGCCCACGAGCCGCCGACAGACCCAGGAGATCTCGCTGACGCGAGGGTCGATCACGGTGCCCGTGGTCACGTCCAGCGTGCGGGTCAGGACCCCGCTATGCCGGGTCCCGTTGGCGGACGCCTTCGGGGGTTGAAGAGGTTCCATGGCGGACGAGACGCGGGCCCGCTACCCCTGCGACAACAAAAGTCACCGCGGCCGCGCGATCATGCCGATGTGATCCCCCGCATCGCCTCTTCGAATGCGGCTGCCCGGGCGCGGTAGTCGAGATATCGACCGAAGCTGGGCGCCGCCGGCGACAGCAGAACGACGCCCGCAGGCTGCGCCCACTCGTAGCCGCGGGTCGTCGCCACTGCGATGTCCTCGCACTCGACGACCGGGGGCGTACCAGCGACGCTTCGAAGCGCGGCTGCGATCCTCGGCCCGTTGTCGGGCATCGCTAGGACGAGGACATCGTCAGCCCGGGGAACCAAGCCGTCAGCGAGCGGCTCATAGTCGATGCCCCGCTCGAACCCTCCGACGAGGAGGGCGACCCTGCGGTTGGGGAAGGCGTCGACGGCCGCTAACGTCGGAAGGACGTTCGTGCTGAGGCTGTCGTCGACGAAGTCGACACCCCCGATGGAACCGACCATCGTCAGCCGGCTGGGCAATGGCTCGTAGTCGACGGCAGCATCGGCGACGGCTCGATCATCAGCCGCTCCCGCGACACCGAGTGCGACGAGTGCTCGCCTGGCCACCGCGGCATTACGCAGGTTGTGCTCTCCGAGCAACTGCAGTTCCGCGGCCCAATTCCCCGGCATCTCAGCGACCCACTCGACGGAAGGGCCGAGGAGCGCGGAGTGCGCCCGCAGCAACACGTCTTCGCCGTTCGCCACGACCCGCTCGACTCCCGGTGCGGTGCAGAGCGACAGCTTGTCTCGGTAATAGTTGTGAACGCTATTGCCATGCCAGCTCAGGTGGTCCTGGCTCAGCGATGTCACGGCGACAACGCGCGGCCCGATTCGCACATCAGTCGCCTGGTAGCTCGACACTTCAATGACCCAGTAGTCGACCTCCGTATTGGCTTCCGGATCCCAAGGCGGTGCGCCGAGGTTGCCGCCGACGAAACACCGGTGTCCGAGGCCGCGAATCAGGCTGCCTGCAATCGAGGTGGTCGTGCTCTTGCCTTTGGTGCCCGTGATGCAGACGATTCGGTCGCGGGGGGCCTCCGCTAGCCACAGCCCTATCCCCCCGGCGACCTCGACTCCGCGCTGCTCGAGGTGCCGAACTACATCGTCATACCGCGAGATTCCCGGCGACTTCACCACGACATCAGCGTCGTACAGCGCCGCCCTGCCTGCCTCGCTGTCAACGGCCAACACCTGGGTGTCGTCGTCCAACGTGTAGGACGAACGGTCGACGACCGCCGCGTCGACACCAAGCTCATGCAGCTTGCGAAGGTTCGCTCGGCCTTCCACTCCCGCCCCCCACACCGCGACTCGGCGCGTGCGGAGGTCAGACCACGACGTCGGTGCCGACATAGCGCGGGTCGAGGAAGGACGGCCCCATCGGTTGCTGCAGGGTCTCGGGGTCCGGGAACGGTGGTCCCGCGGCGCGGATCTCGTCGGCGAGTTTTCGCAGCAGATGGCTGTCGAAGCGGTCCGAGCGGTCGGCGGCGAGCAGCACGGCCGCGCGGCACTCGTTCTCCTCGCCGACGCACTCGAACGGTTTCACGTGCGCCGGATCGCCCAGGAGGGACCGGAACTTTGGCTCCAGCTTCGGTTGGTCGAGTGGCTCGTGGCCGCTGAACACCTGACGCAGCCGTGTCGCTGGCACGAACGGCGCGAGGATCAGGTCGATGAAGCAGCACTTGTCGCACTCGCCACACCAGTGGTCCAGCCGCAGCGCGGGATCCAGCGCAAACGCGCGGTTGCAGCTGCGGAAGGTGAAGTGGTAGTTCTCCAGCGCGGCGAAGCGCCGGGCTACCCAGAGCTCGCTGTACGGGCGCAGCGCCGAAAAATACGTCAGTGGAACGGACTCCGCCAACACGTCGCGGAACATCCGCTCGAACTCGAGGCTCTTGCTCCACTGGTGATTGACGTCGCGGCCGGCCCACTCTCGCGTCGCCGCACTCGCCGACCATTCGTTGGACATGACGACAGCGC
>JAFAQI010000434.1 GCA_019246495.1 Frankiales bacterium
GTAGACGATCGCCGCCGGCGCGAGCACGGCGGTCTCGACGACGAGCCCTTCGAGTGCGCCCACACCGACGATGCGCTTCACCAGTCCATAGGTGCCGAACGTCAATGCCAGCGTCAATGCGATCCACGGCGGACTTCCGGTTTCGACGGCAAGCACGACCACACCGATGGTCGCGATCGCCACCGCAGCCCACTGCAGCCGGCGCAACCGCTCGCCGAGCACGACAACGCCGAGGGCGACGGACACCAACGGGTTGATGAAGTATCCGAGCGATCCTTCCAGCACGTGGTGGTGGTTCACCGCCCAGATGTAGACGCCCCAGTTGACGCCGATCAGCACGCCGGCGGCAGCGAGCAGCCGTTGCCGGCGTCGGTCGCGCGGCAGCGGCCGGCGCACCCGGCGGCTCACGACGTAGAGCACGAGGCTGACGAACACCAGCGACCACACGACGCGGTGCGCGAGGATCTCCAGCGCGCCGGCCGGCTCGAGCCAGGGCCAGTAGATCGGGAAAAGTCCCCAGATGGTGTACGCCGCAACGCCGTACGCCGTGCCGCGACGGTCAGAGGTCATCGCTGTCGACGTTAGTAGCCCGGTCGCAGCCAGTGGACGTAGTCGTGGTGTGGCTCGAAGCCGAGACCGGCATAGAGCGAGACGGCCGCAGAGTTGTCGGCGGCCACTTGCAGGTATCCGTGCCGCGCACCCTTGCCGACCGCCCAGCGCAACCCCGCTGCGGTGACGGCGGTGGCGAGACCACGCCGGCGATGCGTCGTCGCGACCTCCACGGCGAACAGACCGGCCCAGCGTCCGTCGACGCACGTCCGCGCGATCGCCGCGCAACGGTCGTCATCGCGGATCGACACGAAACCGGCGAGCGGATGGTTGACCAGCAACTGGCGGCCGGCGTCGGTGTGCGCGGCCTCGCCGTCCGCGCGCCAGGCGGCGAACCAGGCGTCCTCGACCGTGTCGTCGATGTGCGCGCTCGCTGGCGGGTCGGGCAGCGCGCGCAAGACCGGACCGAGCTCGGCGGTCATCACGTGCACCCGGATGACCGGCGTCCAGCCGGCGTCGGCAAGCGCTGCCTGGAGGTCGCCCCAAGCCTCGTCGTCGGGCAGCTGGACCCGCGGCGGCAGCCCGCGGGCGGCGTACCACTGCTCCACCGCTGCCACCGCATCGGGCAAGGTCCGGCGCGGGTCGCCGAGGGGCAGCGCCGAGTTGGCCCGCGACGTGACGCCGCCCGACGCCCGCAGCAGCCAGTCACCCAGCGGCTCGGTCTCCAGCGCCCGCCAGCCCGCGGCGGCCACACGCTCGAGGTCCGCGACGCCGATCCGCCGGGCCGGACCGGGCGGGACGACCCGGCTGTGCCGGACGCTGTCGGCTGTGATCTCCGTCACTACGCCGTTGCGGCGGCGGACGGTCAGCCGCTCCGCCGTGGCGGCGAGCAGCACGCCGACGACGTCCGTCGGGCCGTCGGGGGTGACGACGCGGAGGCTGACCGTGTCGCCGACCTGCACGCAGGCGATACTAGAAACGGCGGGCCCAGCGCACGTCCGCGCAGGCCACGACCGAGCATCGCCCCCGAGGAGGATCCCGCGTGACCTACGTCATCGCCGAGCCGTGTGTCGACGTGCTCGACAAGGCGTGCATCGATGAGTGCCCCGTCGACTGCATCTACGAGGGCAACCGCATGCTCTACATCCACCCGGACGAGTGCGTCGACTGCGGCGCCTGCGAGCCGGTCTGCCCGGTCGAGGCCATCTTCTACGAGGACGACACTCCGGAGCAGTGGAAGGACTACTACAAGGCCAACGTCGAGTTCTTCGATGACCTCGGCTCGCCGGGCGGCGCGTCCAAGATCGGGAAGATCGACAAGGACCACCCGCTCGTCGCCGCCCTGCCGGCGGACATCAACGCCGGGGCAACCGAGCACTGACCCTCTCGTTGATCATGGGCATCCGCGCATGACGCGCCGGGCGAGCCGGCAAGTCTGCCCATGATCAACGCGCGGCTGCCGGACTTTCCGTGGGATCGGCTCGCGCCGGCCGGACAGCGCGCACGCGAGCATCCGGACGGCATCGTCGACCTGTCGGTCGGCACGCCGGTCGACCCGACACCGCAGTTCATCCGCGCCGCGCTCGCGGCGGCTGCGGACGCCCCTGGCTATCCGCTGACGGCCGGGTCCGGAGAGCTGCGCGAGGCGATCGCCGGTTGGTTGCGCCGCCGGTTCGGCGCGGTCGTGGAACCCGACGCGGTGCTCCCGGTGATCGGAACCAAGGAGCTCGTCGCGTGGTTGCCGTCGCTGCTCGGCGCTGCCGCGGTTGCTTATCCGGCGCTTGCCTATCCGACGTACGAGGTCGGCGCGCGTCTTGCCGGCGCCACCGGCTCCGCTGCTGACGCGCTGACGTCGCTCGGCCCGGCGCGGACCGACCTGCTCTGGGTCAACTCACCGAGCAACCCGACCGGCGCCGTGCTGCCGGTCGAGCATCTACGCAAGACCGTCGACTGGGCACGCGAACGTGGCACCGTCGTCGCAAGCGATGAGTGCTACGCCGACATCTGGTACGACGGCGACGCTCCTGCGTCGGTCCTGTCTCCCGAGGTCAGCGGGGGAGACCACTCCGGACTGCTCGCCGTCCACTCGCTGTCGAAGCGGTCCAACCTCGCCGGCTACCGCGCCGGATTCGTCGTTGGCGACGCCGCACTGGTCAAGCGCCTGCTCGAGCTGCGCAAGCACGCCGGCATGATCGTGCCCGCGCCGGTGCAAGCGGCGATGGTCGCTGCGTTGCGCGACGACGAGCATGTCGTGGTGCAGCGGGCGCGATATGCCCGGCGGCGTACGGCGCTGACGGACGCGTTCACCGCGGCTGGCTTCACGATCAGCGAAGGCGGCGCCGGCCTCTACCTCTGGGCGACGCGTGACGAGCCGTGCTGGACGACGGTCGACTGGCTCGCGCAGCGCGGCATCCTGGTCGCTCCCGGCGAGTTCTACGGCGCAGCCGGCGCGAAGCATGTGCGCATCGCGCTGACCGCGACCGACGAGCGCGTCGACGCCGCGGTGGAGCGCCTGACTCAGTAGTCCCGGCCGGTGAGGCCGCGGTAGACGAACCGGGTGAGCGTCTCGATCGCCTCTTCGTCGG
>JAFAQI010000481.1 GCA_019246495.1 Frankiales bacterium
GGAGGGGCACCGGGCCATCTTGGCCCAGCCAACAGCCCGCCGTTCCGCCGCACACTTACGATGACCGGCATGTCCAGCGCCGCGGTCGACGTGCGGCTTCCGGAGGCAGCCGAGTCCACCGCGCGGATCCGTGAGCGGTTGGTCCGACCGATGCCGCAGGACGGCTGGTGGGGCTGGGGGCTGCCGCTCCTCATTACCGCGATCGCTGCGGTGATGCGCCTGGGCGCGCTGACCCGACCACCCGGCCCACGGCTGGGGCCGCACAACACGCCGCTGTTCGACGAGACCTACTACGCACATGACAGCTGGACGCTGCTGCATCACGGCGTCGAGCTCAACGGTCATCAGAACGGGCCGGCCTTCGTCGCGCACCCACCTCTCGGCAAGTGGATGATCGCCGTCGGCGAGGCGCTGTTCGACCACGGCCGCGAGGCCGTCATCAACGGCACGATCTATCCGTCGAGCACGTTCAGTGTGCGGTTCGCCGGCGCGATCATCGGGTCGCTGTCGATCCTGCTCATCGCGCGGATCGCGCGGCGGATGTTCCGGTCGACGCTGCTCGGTTGTGTTGCGGGCTTGCTGCTCGCTCTCGACGGGCTTGAGTTCGTGCAGAGCCGTGTCTCGATGCTCGACATCTTTCTGATGTTCTGGGTGCTGGCCGCGTTCGGCTGCCTCGTCCTGGATCGCGACTGGGTACGCCGACGACTGGCCGCGCGGGCCGACCAGCCCGGCTCATCGACAGGTTGGCTTGGCTTCCGGCCCTGGCGATGGGCGTGCGGCATCAGCCTGGGCGCGGCAACCGCCACGAAGTGGGACGGGCTCTACTGGGTGCCGTTGTTCCTCTTCCTCGCGCTTGTGTGGGATGCGTCCGCGCGCCGGGCGGCCGGCGCACCGCGACCCGTGCTGCAGAGTCTGAAGTACGACGCTGCGTTCAGCCTCGCGCCGATCATCTTCTTAGGTTTTGTCGTCTACACCGCGAGCTGGGCCGGCTGGTTCCTCTCCGACGGCGCCCATGCCTACGGGCACGATCGCTACGTCCATGCAGGGCAGTCGTGGTTCACCCACGACCGGGCGGTCGTCGGCGGATGGCTCCGCTACCAGTGGGAGATGCTCAACTTCCACGACCATCTGCACAGCGGACATCCCTACCTGTCCCGCCCCTGGGGCTGGCTGTTCCTCATGCGCCCCGTGCTCTTCTACTACGAGGCGCCGAGCCACGGGTGCGGAGCGGTGTCGTGCTCGCAGGACGTGCTGAGCGTCGGCACGCCGGCCATCTGGTGGGTGACCGTGCCGGCCCTGCTCGCGATGCTGTGGCGGTGGGTCAGCCGCTTCGACTGGCGTGCCGGCGCGATCCTGCTGTCGTTCCTCGCGGGCTATCTGCCGTGGTTCATCGCCGACGGCCAGCACCGGACGATGTTCCTCTTCTACATGTTGCCGGTCGTGCCGTTCATGGTGCTCGCGATCACGATGACGATCGGCATGGTGATCGGGGACCGACGTCGTAACGAGTTGCGCTGGACAATCGGAACCGCGGCATCCGGTCTCTACCTCGTCGTCGTCCTGGCGAACTTCGCCTGGCTCTACCCGGTGTTGTCCGGCCAGGTGATCACTTATCACCAGTGGCAGGAACGGATGAAGCCCGTCGACTGGAACTGCACACCTCAACAGCATCGGGACGACAAGCAGGAACTATCGGGCTGCTGGATCTAGTCCTTCACCCGTTTGGCCCCGTCCCCACCGGGAGTTGTTACGCCGAACGAGTTGCTCCTCGAATGACGCCGGAAGGCTATGTCGCAATTGCGCATCTTCGTCGACGCTTCTATCACCGAAACAACCCCCCGAGCACAGGTGAGACAGACGATGAATGCACCCCTTCAGTCGGAGCGACGGCGCACCGACAACGGCTTCAGCTTGATCGAGCTCATGGTCGTCGTGATCATCCTCGGCGTCCTGGCCGGGATCGCTATCCCGGTCTTCATGCACTCGACCGAGCACGCGGATGACGCCCGCGCCAAGAGCGACCTGCACAACCTCGCGGTTTATGAAGAGGGCTACGCCGTCGACAACAACGCGGCCTATGGCAGCGCCCTGCAGCTGTTCGCCAGCGCCGCCCACCTTCCGGTGTCGCAGCAGGACACCGTCTGGGTGTACACGTCGGCGGGCGGCTACTGCCTCGTCGGGCACAACACCAGCTCGGCGTCTTACCTGGTCTACTCGAGCGGCACCGGTCTTCAGTCGACGCGCTACGCCACGCTCGCGGCAGCGCAGGCCACGTGCACAGGATCCGGCTACTCCTCCGCCGGCACGCTCGCCAACGACGGCACCGGGACGCGCGCAACCTGATCATCCGCCGGGTCGGCGGTGAGGTCACCACGTCGCAAGACGAGCCGCCGCCGCACCGGGGCAACCGCGAAACGCTCCAGGCCGATCGCGAAGACCAGCACGATCGCAGCGGACAGCCCGTCGAACCAGTAGTGGTTCGCCGTCGCGACGACACCGAAGACCGTCAGCACCGCGTGGGCGACGCCGATCCATCGCCAGGGTGAGCTGCTGCACTTCAGGCAGGCCACCGCGATGAGCAACGCCCATCCCACGTGGATCGACGGCAGTGCGGCGTACTGGTCGGCGAGTCCGCTCCCCACCCCGGTGTAGACGCTCTGCCCGTAGAGCTCGGCGGTGTCGACGAGACCGGTTCCGCCGATCAGCCGCGGCGGGGCGACCGGGATGATCTCGATCAGCAGCGACATGCCCGTGAAGAGCACCATCACGTTGCGCCAGCGGGGATAGAGATCGCGGTGGCGCAGCCACAGCCAGGCCAGGAAGATCGCCATGCCGGTCAGGTGTGCCGTGTCGTAGTAGTAGTTGGTCGCGCGGACGATGTCCGGGTGCGGAAGGATCGGCCGCTGCAACCACCGCTCGCTCGGGACGACGAGGACGCGTTCGGCGTGCCACACCCAGCGGCCGTTCGCCAAGCCGCCCGCGACATTGGTGTGCGCCGCGCCGTTCGCGATCTGCCACAGCGCGAACAGTCCGCACACGAGGGCGATCTCGACAGCGGCCGCCGCCGCAAGTACCGACCAGCGCCGGCGCAGCGGCCGAAGCGCGATCGCCGCCACGAGCAGGGCCGCCGCACCGATGCTCGCGGTCGTAACGTCGAGGCGGAGCCAGGACATGTGAGGACCCTAAGTGCTCCCGCCAAGCAATTGCGGATTCCCTGACTTAGAAGGCCGAGAATCCGCAATTGCTCAGCGGAAGAGTGACTCCTCGACCGGCATGGGCACCGGTTCGGATCCGTCCGGCGCGGGAGCCGCGCCCACGACCACCGGCACTGGCTCCTCCGGTGCCGCCGCGATCGCGTCGTCAGTCGACAGCACCGGCAGCCGGAGGGTCGCGACCGCTCCGCCGCCGTCGCGGTTGCCGAGCGAGATGCTCCCGCCATGGCCGTCGGCGACCTGCTGGACGATGGCCAGACCCAGCCCGGAGCCGGGCAGGGCGCGCGCCTCGTCCGCGCGATAGAAGCGGTCGAACACATGCGGCAGGTCCTCGGCCGGTACGCCGGGCCCTTCGTCCGCGACCGTCAGCGAACCGTCACTCGTGAGGTCGACCCAGACTCGGCCGTCGGGTGGGCTGAACTTGCCTGCGTTGTCGAGCATGTTCGCCACCGCGCGGTCGAGCCGGCCGACGACGCCGCGCAGCTGCACCGGTGCACTCGTGAGAAAGAACGTGACGGTCGGCCAGTGCCGGCGCGCGCGTTCGACGGCGCGCGCGACGAGCTCGTCGAACGCGATGTCGACGTGCTCGGACGCCGGCGCCTCGCCCCGTGCGAGCTCGACCACGTCGGCCACGAGGCCGGTGAGCTCGTCGAGCTGGGTGACGATGCCCTCGAGCACGGCCCGGCGTTGGTCGAGGGTCAACCGGTCGACGTCGTTGAGCACCTCGACATTGGTGCGCAGGCTCGCGAGCGGCGTACGCAGCTCATGGCTCGCGTCGAGAACGAGCTGGCGCTGCGCACCGAGCGAACGCTCCAGCGCGTCGAGCATCGTGTTGAACGAGCTGGCAAGGCGGCCGAGCTCGTCGTTGCTCTCCGCATTGATCCGCACCGTGAGGTCGCGCGTGGCGGCGATCTGCTCCGCGGTCTCGGTCAACGTGCGCACCGGTCTCGTCACGCGCCGTACGGCGGCCCAGGACAGCAGCGCGGTCAGGGCGAGACCACCAAGCGCCAGGACGACGAACGCCGCTGCAAGAGTGTGCAGCTGCCGGTCCACCGCGGTCAGCGGCACGGCGACCATCACCGCAATGCCCGGCACCGCGCCGCGGCGTGTGATGACCCGCATGTGGATGTCGTTGATCCGCCGGTCGCGGAACCAGTGCCCACCGTGCGCGGCGATGGAGCGATCGCGGGCAGTCACCGGCAGCAGTGGATCGTCGGCTCGGCTCTTGGCGGCATGACCCTGTTGGTCGACCGCCTGCACGTAGCCGCGGATGTCTCCGACGGACGGGTCGAGCGTGACGATGAAGCCTTGCACGTTGAGCCGCACGTCCGACGCCTCTTGCCGGAGGTTGCTGTCGATCTGCCCGCGCAGCTCATGGCGTACGGCGACATAGGCGACGCCGACGACCGCGACGATGGCGAGCGTTGCCGACAACGCGGCGGCTGTCGTCAGCCGGGTGCGCAGCGGCAGGTCCCGCCAGCGGTCGTCGAGCCGGCGAAGTGACCGGCCGAGCACCCTCGGCGGTCGCGTCACGGCTCGCTCCGCAACACGTAACCGACGCCGCGGACGGTGTGGATCAGCCGGGGTTCGCCTTCGCTTTCCGTCTTGCGCCGGAGGTAGCCGATGAACACCTCGAGCGAGTTGCTCGTCGGCTCCGACTCCCAACCCCACACGCGATCCATGATGACGTCCCGAGGCAAGGGCCGTCCCGCATTGCGCAGCAGGAGCTCGAGCAGCGCGAACTCGGTACGGGTGAGGTCGATCGGCCGGTCGCCGCGGTGCACCGTGCGGGCCACCGGATCAAGCACCAGATCCTCGAAGCGGACGGCGGCGGTGCTGTCGTCCGGTGACGGGGCGGTACGCCGCAACAATGCCCGCAACCGAGCACGCAGCTCCTCGAGTGCGAACGGCTTCGTCAGGTAGTCGTCGGCGCCGGCGTCGAGCCCGGCAACGCGATCGCCCACCTCGTCGCGCGCGGTGAGGACGAGGATCGGCATCCGATCCCGACGTTCGCGCAGCGTGCGGCAGACGTCGAGCCCGCCGACGTAGGGCATCATCACGTCGAGCACCATGACGTCGGGTCGCGCGCTCGACAGACTCTCGAGTGCCTGTGCGCCGTTGTTGGCGGTGGAGACCTCGTAACCGTCGAGCTGAAGCGCGCGGGTCAGTGCCTAGCGAAGCTGCGGGTCATCGTCGACGACCAGCACCCGCGCGCCATCGGTCACGTCAGCCCTGTGTCGTCGCGGCGTCGATCAGCGTCACGGTGAAAGTCTTGCGCACGCCGCTGCGCAACACCGTCACGGGCACCCGGTCGCCCGGCTGGTGGCTGCGCGTGGCCGCGATCACCGCGTCGGCGCCCGCAGTCGGAAGCCCGCCAACCTGCACGATCACGTCACCGATCCGGATGCCCGCCCGCTGTGCCGGTCCGCCCGACGTGAGCTGCTGCACGCGCGCGAGTTGGTTGCCGTTGGCGTCCGTCGCGTCGGCGAGCGAAACGCCCATGAGCGGATGCGACGCGTGACCGGACTTGATGAGCTCGGCCGCGATGACCCGGGCCTGGTCGATCGGGATCGCGAACCCGACGCCGATGCTGCCCGGCTGACCGCTGACGCCACTGCCGGTGGAGGCGATGGCGCTGTTGATGCCGATGACCGCGCCGTTGGAGTTGACCAGCGGGCCTCCGGAGTTGCCCGGGTTGATCGCCGCGTCCGTCTGGATCGCGTTGATGACGGTCGTGGTGGTGGGTGTGTTCGAGCCGCCGAACGGGTTGAACGGATCGACGTTCTGCTGCTGCTGGTCGGCGGTCGTGTCGACCGGTCGGTTCAGAGCGGAGACGATGCCCGCTGTCACAGTGCCGGTCAGGCCGAGTGGCGAGCCGACCGCGAGGACCGAGTCTCCGACACGAACCAACGACGACGATCCCAGCAGCGCCGTTGTGAGACCGGTGCGGCCGACCTTGATGACGGCCAGGTCGTCCTCCTGGTCGGTGCCGACGATGCGCGCGACTGCCGTCGTACCGTCGTTGAACACGACCGCGACCCGACCGCCACCCACCGCCGCCGCGACGACGTGGTTGTTGGTGAGGATGTAGCCGTCGGAGCGCAGCACGATGCCGGATCCGGTGTCCTGCTGGTTGGCGCCGGAGACGTTGATGGACACGACAGCCGGGAGCACCTTCGCGGCGACGGCGGCAAAGGAGCGCGGTACGCCGGACGCGCCGCGCGCCGCTGCCGGCGTCACGTTGAAGCCGGCCACCTGGTCGCTGGCCGACGAGCCGTTGTTGCCACTCTCCAGTGCGGCACCGACACCTACGCCGGCGCCGCCGAAGACCAACGCGGCGAGCCCAGCCGCGATCGCTGTCGTCCGCCATGGCCGCTCACGCGTCGCCACGGCGGCAGGAGGAGCGCCGCCGTCGAGACGCACCGTGTCGTGGGACGCACCGACGTCTGCCGACGACGGGTCGGGGTCGTCGGCCCCCCAGAAGAGATCGTCACTCATCGCTGTCCTCCGTGAACTCTTCGTCGAGAGTCGAGCGTCGGCCTGAACGGAAACTGAACCCGCGCTGTGCGTTGGCTGACCGGCCTAGGCAGCGTGCGGGCGGCAACCTACGGTGAAGTCGTGACCGGCACGCCCGCTGAAGTCCTCGTCGCCGCCATGCGGCCGCGGTTGCGTGGCTGGTTGCACACGATCATCGCCCCGGTCGCGCTGGTGTCCGGCATCGTGCTGGTCGTTCTGGCGCCGACGCGGGCGGCTGCCGTGGCGGCGGCCGCGTTCGGGGTGCCGGCGGTTGCGCTGTTCACGACCAGCGCGATCTATCACCGTGGCGTGTGGTCACCGCGGGTTGAGCAGCTCCTGAAGCGGTTGGACCACGCCAACATCTTTCTGTTGATCGCCGGCAGCTATACGCCGTTCGCCGTGCTCGCGCTGCGCGACGACGTGCGGATCGCTGTGCTCGCCGCGGTGTGGGGAACCGCGATCGCGGGTGTGGTCTTCCGGGTGCTGTGGGTCGACGCACCGCGCTGGCTCTATACCGCGCTCTATCTGGGCCTCGGTTGGGCGGCGAGCTTCGTCGTACCGCAGCTGTTGCACGGCACCGGCGCGGCGGTGTTCACGTTGGTCGCTGTCGGCGGCGCCGCCTACACGGTGGGCGGTGTCGTCTATGGGCTGCGCCGGCCGGACCCGTGGCCGCGATGGTTCGGGTTCCACGAGATCTTCCACTCGCTGACGATCGTCGGCTTCGTCTGCCAGTACGTCGCAGCGTCGATGCTCGTCTACCGCGCGGTGTGACTCAGAACTGGTAGCGGGTCAGCCCGCCCGGCTCCTCCGCCAGTACGACGGTCGCCGACCGCGGCTCGATTCGATAGACGTGCCACGGTGGCTTGCCCTGCCCCGGCGCGTTGAACGGCGCGGTGATGCCCGCTCCGCTCTCGTCCGGCTCGACCGGCCAGCCGCTGTCCGCCCAGGCCTTGGCGATGCGCGCCACGACGGCGGGGTCGGTCACTCGGCTCGCTTCGCCTTCGACGACGACATCCGCATCCCGGACGGAGACAGCAACCGAGCAGCGCGGATCGCGTGCCACGTTGCGCGCCTTGCGAGTGCCATCGCCGGTCTGGAACCAGAAAGCTCCATCGACCCAGAGCGCGCCGACCGCGGTCACATGTGGGCTGCCGTCCTCGCCGAGGGTGCACAGCCAGGTCGTGCGCGAGTTGTGCGCGTCCGGCTTCGGCGCCGAGCGGGTCTCGAGCTTGTCGAGCACGATCGACCAGTCGACCGGCGGCAGTCCGTCAGCCTTGCCGAGATTGATGATGTCCACGGTTCGTCCCTTCCCTGCGCCTGTCACGCTCTGACCATCTGACGCGCCGTGACCGCGCAAGTCATCGGTGATCGTTGCCGTCGCGACCACCATGACGGCGTGTCGCAGCCGAAACCGTGCACGACGGCGAAGATCGCCGGGAAACAAACTGGTGGAGCTGCGGGGAGTCGAACCCCGGACCTCTTCGATGCGAACGAAGCGCGCTACCAACTGCGCTACAGCCCCAAGACCGGTTCAGGGTAGCCGATCTGGGTGAGCC